>NZ_JBFHGM010000068.1:0-20193 GCF_041583095.1 Draconibacterium sp. | reverse complement strand
TGTTTTTAGCGAAGGACCTTATTTTAAGACCTTCCTGTCTCTATATTCGCACGAAGTTAACAGGGTTAGAAACAAAAAGCCTCCCCAGAAACTGAGAAGGCTTTTCAACTTTATAGCTTATAATTTTTATTCGCTAATTCTTGCTTTCAGGTATTCGCGGTTCAAACGTGCAATGTTTGTAATGGAAATACTCTTCGGACACTCGGCCTCGCAAGCCTGCGTATTGGTACATCCACCAAAACCCAATTCATCCATTTTGGCCACCATGTTTTTGGCACGGCTCGCAGCTTCAACTTTGCCTTGAGGCAATTTTGCCAGGTGCGAAACTTTTGCCGAAACAAATAACATAGCCGACGAGTTTTTACAAGCTGCCACACAAGCACCACAACCGATACATGCTGCTGCATCCATTGACTCTTCAGCGTCATCTTTCGGAATAGGAATTGTATTGGCATCAGGAACACCACCGGTATTTACCGATACGAAACCACCAGCCTGAAGAATTTTCTCGAAGGCAGTACGGTCAACCACAAGGTCTTTAATTACCGGGAAAGCACGTGCACGCCAAGGCTCAATAACAATGGTTTCGCCATCTTTGAACTTACGCATGTGCAACTGGCAAGTAGTTACCTCAGTGTCTGGTCCGTGTGGGCGGCCATTAATGTACAGACTACAAGTACCACAGATACCTTCGCGGCAATCATGGTCGAAAGCAATTGGGTCAATTCCTTCTTCAATAAGCTGGAAATTCAGGATATCCATCATTTCAAGGAAAGAAGACCCGGTTGAGATATTTTCGATTGTATATGTTTCGAATTTACCTTTTGATTTGGCATTCTTCTGACGCCAAACTTTTATTTTGAGTTTTTTTAGAATCTTATCAGCCATTTTATTCTAGATTTTTAGATTTATAGATATGAGTAATGAGACCTTAATCGTGAATTTTTAATGATTGCTTTAAACCAAAAATCATCTTTTGGACTTCATTAAGTTTTGCATCAAACTCTTCGAATTTGTTTTGAGAAAGATACTCTAAATCAAGACTTAAAATCATTAAAGTTTCCAGTTCAAATGCACTACCGTTGGCAATGTCTAAGAAACGGCCCAATTCCTTGTCGCTATTTCTTCCACATCCTTCAGCAATGTTAGTTGGAATTGAAACAGCAGCCCTTCTCATTTGTGAAACGATACCGAAAAGCTCATCTTTAGGAAATGCGTGAGTTGCCTGGTAAATTTCTTTAACAAGAACTCTTCCTTTTTGCCAAACTTTCAATTCTTTAAACTGATGCATCTTCTTTGCTTTTATTGATTCCTGATTTTTCTTCTTCTCAATACTAATTTCTCACTACTCTATACTCTCATAATTATTTGTAAGAACGCTGCGTAAGCTTCACATTCTCAAATACCAAATCTTCTTTATGCATATCCGGCTCTGCGCCCTCTCCTTTGTACTCCCAGCACGATACGTAGGTGAATTTTTCGTCGTTACGTTTTGCTTCACCTTCTTCGGTAGCCGACTCTTCACGGAAGTGTCCACCACACGATTCGTTTCTGTCGAGTGCATCGCGAGCCATCAATTCACCAATATCGAAGAAATCGGCAACACGACCGGCTTTCTCCAACTCAGGATTAAGGTTATTCAATTCGCCCGGAATACGAACGTCTTTCCAGAATTCTTCGCGAATTTCCTTAATCATATCGATCGCTTTTTGCAAACCTTCAGCATTACGGGCCATACCAACGTAATCCCACATTACCTGTCCGAGTTTTTTGTGGAAATAGTCAACCGGCTTCGATCCTTTAATGTTGTACAATTTTTCGATACGGTCTTTTACGTCTTTTTCAACCGCTGCAAATTCAGGAGCGTTTGTGTCGGCCATTGGCGTCATAATTTCATCAGCCAGGTAATCACCAATAGTGTATGGCAACACAAAATATCCATCAGCCAAACCTTGCATCAGTGCCGAAGCACCCAGGCGGTTAGCACCGTGATCGGAGAAGTTAGCTTCACCAATTGAGTACAAACCAGGAACCGAAGTCATCAGGTTGTAATCAACCCAGGTACCACCCATTGAGTAGTGGATAGCCGGGTAAATCATCATTGGCTCAGTATATGGATCTACGTCGGTAATTTTTTCGTACATCTGGAACAGGTTACCATAACGCTGTGCAATTACGTTTTTACCTAAACGATCGATCGAATATTTAAAGTCGAGGAATACTGCTTTACCTTCAGAGTTAACTCCAAATCCTGCATCGCAACGTTCTTTCGCTGCACGCGATGCAACGTCACGAGGTACAAGGTTACCGTACGAAGGATATCTTCTTTCCAGGTAAAAGTCGCGATCTTCATCAGGAATGTCGTTCGGACCAATTTCACCTTTCTGCAATTTTACTGCATCTTCTTTTTTCTTTGGAACCCAAACACGGCCATCGTTACGCAACGACTCCGACATCAAGGTCAGTTTCGACTGCTGATCGCCATGAACAGGAATACAAGTCGGGTGAATTTGCACGAAACATGGGTTCGACATAAAAGCACCACGTTTGTAACACTGCCAGGCAGCCGATCCGTTACTTCCCATTGCGTTGGTCGACAGGAAGAATACGTTTCCGTAACCACCGGTTGCAACAACAACGGCGTGTGCACCAAAACGTTTGATCTCGCCCGAAACAAGGTCGCGGGCAATAATACCACGGGCTTTTCCGTCGATCTTAACCAAATCCAGCATTTCGTGGCGGTTGTACATTTCAACGGCACCTTTCGAAATCTGACGGTTTAATGCCTGGTAAGCACCAATTAACAACTGCTGACCGGTTTGCCCGCGTGCGTAGAACGTACGGCTTACCAACACACCACCAAACGAACGGTTATCTAACAAACCACCGTATTCGCGGCCAAAAGGTACGCCCTGTGCAACACACTGGTCGATAATATTTGGCGAAACTTCGGCCAAACGGTAAACGTTAGCTTCACGTGCACGGTAGTCGCCACCTTTAATGGTATCGTAGAACAAACGGTAAACCGAGTCGTTATCGTTCTGATAGTTTTTTGCAGCATTAATACCACCCTGTGCAGCAATTGAGTGCGCACGACGCGGGCTGTCCTGGTAACAAAATGCCTTAACTTTGTATCCTAATTCTGCTAATGAAGCAGCTGCCGAGGCACCACCTAAACCGGTACCTACAACAATAATCTCTAATTTACGCTTGTTAGCAGGGCTCACTACTTTAATGGCAGCTTTGTGTTTGCTCCACTTCTCTGCCAACGGCCCTTCAGGTATCTTACTATCTAAAATGCTCATAATTCTTTCCTCTTTTTTATTTATACAATCCTAACATGAAATAAAGTGGAATAACGGCGTAACCCACTGCAATAAGAATTGCGTAAATCGTACCAATAACTTTCCAGCGGTTTAACCAATGTTTGTTGTTTAAACCCAAGGTTTGGAAAGCCGACCAGAAACCATGCGACAGGTGAATTCCCAGTAGAATACCACCAAGAATGTAGAAAATACCCAGTGCAGCGCTGTTTATAAAAGCAGACGAAACCAATGCGTACGCATTGTGCATGTGCTCGCCGTTGATGGTTACTTCGGCCAAAAGCGGATCACCGGTAAATTTCATTTTAACAAAGAAGTTAATGATGTGGATGATAAGGAATACCAAAACCAAACCACCTAAAACCAGCATATTACGCGATGCCCACGAGCTTGCTCCGCTCATGTTCTTTTTCGCATACTTAACCGGGCGTGCTTTCCAGTTTTGATACTCAAGGAAGAATGACCAAACAATGTGAATGATAAAACCTAATCCAAGGATAGGTTCCATAATCTTAATCAGGGGGTTAGTAGCCATAAAGTGAGCTCCCTGATTAAACAAATCACCGCTGTTGTCAAAAATCAGTAATAAGTTGAGGCCCAAGTGGACTGCAATAAACACTACCAGGAATAATCCCGACAGGCTCATCACAAATTTTCTTCCAATCGAGGCTGTTAAAAATTTGCTCATAATCTATTATTTATTTTTGGTTGATTCTGAATTTTGCTTAAAGCGCCACAAATGTAGACGAACGCAAATATACCAGCAAAAAAGGCAATCTAAAATAGCTAATTTAAAATGTTTCTACAAATGATTTAATCTTGGGTTTAAATACAGCGTTTGAATAATGAGATTTTGGAAGTGAGTAAGGAGATAAATCGTAAGAAAGACAGAAATTTCAATCACTTTTTTTGGACATGAGTTCAACCATCCAACCTCGATTCCTAATGATGTCTGTTAATTCACGGATTAAGATGCTTTATATCACAGAAATTCCGAAACAAGGTTAAAATGACCTTGCCTGAATTTAAGATGCATCTGTATTTATCAGAATGTAAAAGAGTTCTGTTGTTAACTTGCTAACGTCCGCTCATATATCTATATTTAAATCCAACTATCAGATTGAAAAAGTATGAAGGCACTGATACTCGAAAATTACAATGATTTGGTTTATAAAGAGGTTGCCGAACCCGTTCCGGCCCCAAATGAAGTACTTGTAAAAGTAAAAGCCTGCGGAATTTGCGGCTCTGATGTGCACGGGATGGACGGTAGTACCGGAAGAAGAAAACCACCGCTTATAATGGGTCACGAGGCGTCGGGGGTTATCGAAGCTCTCGGAAGCGAAGTGTCAGGCTGGAATATTGGCGACAGGGTAACCTTCGACTCAACGATATATCCTTTAAACGACTGGTACACTTTGAACGGACATTACAACCTTAGTGAGAACAGACAAGTACTTGGCGTGTCGCCGGGGACTTACAAAAAACACGGTGCTTTTGCCGAATATGTAACGGTGCCGGAGCATATTTTGTACAGACTGCCCGATAATGTTTCGTTTGAGCAGGCAGCCATGGTCGAACCTGCTGCCGTTGCACTTCATGCCATTAAACAATCGGGATTACAATTGGGCGAGAGTGCTGCTGTTGTCGGTGCCGGAATGATCGGTTTGTTCCTTATTCAACTTTTGTCGCTTTCCAATGCCTCGCCGCTTTTTGCTATTGATATTGAAAGTTCAAAACTCGATATGGCCAAAAAATTTGGCGCTGAAGTCATTCTGAATCCCAACAAAGATAATCTGATAAAAGAGGTTTTAGCCCGAACAAATTCACGCGGAATCGACCAGGTTTTTGAAGCTGTTGGTTTAGCACCGACCGTTAACAATGCTATCGAGATTGTGAGAAAAGGAGGAAAAGTGGTGCTGGTTGGAAACCTTTCTGCCAACATCAATTTCCCGCTTCAAAGTGTGGTTACCCGCGAAATAAAAATATTGGGAAGTTGTGCCATCAGGGGCGAATATGAAACTGTACTTCAACTCATTGATGCCGGTAAACTCAAGGTGGATGAAATGATCTCGGCTGTTGCTCCTCTTTCGGAGGGTGCCGATTGGTTTAAGCGATTGTACAACAAAGAGGTCGGTTTGAAAAAAGTTATTCTTGCACCATAAAATCCTTCATTCCTTTCCGAAAATACCTAAATCAAAGTAAACCATAAAACTTAACTTATCTTGAAAAAAAATCTGTTCAACATAGCCATTCTGGGTTGCGGTAAAGTAGCTCATCTTCATGCCAAAGCCATCCAAAACATTCCTAATGCCCGGTTATCAGGTGTGTGGAGCCGAACCCCGGAAACGGCAAAAAGTTTCGCATCCAAATACGACATCGAAGCCTTTACCGATATTTCAGAGCTTGTTTCTGAAAAAAAGATTGACCTGGCCATCGTTTGCACGCCTCATCCATTTCACCTCGGGCCAACCCTGGAAGCTGCCGGGGCCGGAGCTAATGTTTTGGTTGAAAAACCGCTGGCATCAACACTTGCTGATGCTGATGAAATGATAAGTGTTTGCAAAAAGCATGGTGTTAAACTTGGAGTTATCAGTCAGCGGCGTTGGTACGAGCCTGTAAAAAGAATAAAAAACGCGATAGAAGATGGTAAAATCGGAAAGCCTGTTTTTGGAACCGTAAATATATTGGGATGGCGCGATAAAGCCTATTACGATTCAGACGCGTGGCGGGGAACCTGGAAAATGGAAGGCGGTGGCGTTTTGGTCAACCAGGCACCTCATCAACTGGATATTTTGTTGTGGTACATGGGCGAAATTGATGAAGTTTACGGCGTTTCGAAAAACCTGAATCATCCCTACATCGAAGTGGAAGACACGGCGGTGGCAATTATAAAATTCAAAAATGGCGGTATTGGTAACATCATCGTTAGTAATTCGACCAAACCCGGGATTTACGGGAAAGTACATGTGCATGGCGACAATGGTGCTTCGGTGGGCGTTCAAACCGACGGAGGGGCCATGTTTATAGCCGGAATGTCGGGGATACTGGAACCTCCTGTAAACGACATCTGGACTGTTCCCGGTGAAGAACAATACCTCGATAAATGGAAAAAAGAAGATGCGGCTTTTTTTCAATCCTTTGATCCAACGGTTTATTACATGGAAAAACAAATTGAAGATTTTTTAGTGGCTTTGCGCCAAAATACCGATCCCCTGGTAAGCGGAGAAGAAGGAAGAAAAACAGTGGAGTTGTTTACTGCCATTTATCGATCAACTCGCGACAACCGGCCGGTAAAATTTCCGCTTCAACCCGAAACAGGGCGAGACGATATGGACGGAAGGCTGTTATAACAGAACTTACACAAACAAAACCTAAAAACGATGTCAACATTTTTTATTTTTTTCCTGGTCACCTCGGCAGTTGCACTACTGCTTCTTATGGTGCTCAAATTAAAAATCAGTGCATTTATTTCGTTACTTATCATTTCAATCTATGTTGGAATTCTCACCGGAATGCCGCTGAACGATATTCTTCAGAGCATTCAGGACGGTATGGGAAGTACGCTGGGTTTTGTGGCTACGGTGGTTGGCCTGGGCGCCATCTTCGGTCAAATGCTTGAAAGTTCGGGAGGTGCCATTTCGCTCGCCCACTCTTTAGTGAAAAAGTTCGGAAAAGAAAAAGCATCATGGGCGATGGTGATTACCGGGTTTATTGTAGCTATTCCGGTTTTTCTTGATGTTGGTTTTATCATACTGGTACCTATTATTTATGCCTTGTCGAAAGACACCCAAAAGTCGCTGCTTTATTACGGCATCCCGCTTTTAGCCGGACTTGCTGTTACCCACAGTTTTATTCCTCCAACGCCTGGCCCGGTTGCCGTAGCCGATATTTTGAATGCCCAGTTGGGTTGGGTTATATTCTTCGGTGTTCTGCTCGGATTTCCAACGGCGGTAATCGCGGGTCCTCTCTGGGGAAAATACATTTCAAAAAAAATACACATTTTACCTCCCGCCGAGTTTTTAAACTCTTCCGAAGAAGAAAAAGAAGACCAAAACCTTCCTACGTTTCGCGTTATAGCACTCATTATTTCAATACCACTTGTATTAATTTTACTAAATACCTTATCCTCGTTACTTGTTGAAAAAGGAGTGATCGAAAAATCAGCGCTGACAGATGGTGTTGAATTTATCGGGCATCCGTTTTCGGCCCTGATAATTGCCACCCTAATTGCCATTTATGTTTTGTGTATAAAAAGAGGTATGTCAAAACAAACAATTCTCGATCTGAGCACTAAAGCACTTGGCCCGGCAGGTATTATCATCTTAATAACCGGTGCAGGAGGCGTACTCAAGCAAATTTTAGTTGATTCGGGAATCGGTAAAATGATGGCCGAATCGATGGCAAATTCTGCACTTCCACCAATTTTACTGGCCTGGATTTTAGCGGCTGTTGTACGCGTAACACAAGGCTCGGCAACCGTTGCCATGATTACCGCAGCGGGGATAATTGCACCGATATTAAGCGAATTTGGCTTAAACGACCCGCAACGTGCACTGGTGGTACTATCCATTGCATCGGGAGCAACTTTATTATCGCATGTAAACGACAGTGGATTTTGGCTGGTTGGTAAATATTTTGGAATGAACGAAAAACAAACCCTGCAAAGCTGGACGGTTATGGAATCGATAATTGCAGTTTGCGGACTGGTTTTTACTATGTTGGCTAGTTTGTTTGTTTAATTGCAACAGATTATGGACTCAGATAACCCAAACAAAAAACCAGGCTGGCAGACTGCCAATTCAGATTTCTATAAAAAGTATAAAGACGAAAGGGAAAAACTTAAGAATGAAATGACCAAAGCGGAAAACATGCTTTGGGAAAAGCTACGAAATAAACAACTTGGCGTAAAATTCAGAAGACAACACAGCATCGATTTTTACATTCCTGATTTTGTCGCACTTTCCATAAAACTAATCATTGAGGTGGATGGCAAAATCCATTTGTTTAAAAAAGCAGAAGACAACGAGCGAACCAAAAGGCTTGCTGCAGTTGGATACAGAGTTGTACGTTTTACGAATGAAGAGGTTGAAAATGATATTGAAGAAGTAGTTCTCAACATAAAAAATGAAGTTGACAAATTGACCCCTCCTAGCCTCCCCAAAGGGGGAGGAATTGGGTTCTTAGCATCAAGAATGGTCAGCAACTTTTATTCACCGGCCAAAAGTCCCCTTTGGGGATTTAGGGGTCAGAATGGTTATTGATAAAAACATTCAATTACTACAACCCACCCCACTTAACCTTCCGCCATTTGGCGGAGAGGAACCAGGCCAGTGGCATAATTTATAGACCGCCAATTCTTTTCACCGGCCAAAAGTCACCTTCGGGGATTTAGGGGTCAGATGAATAATCAAAATTTATTATTATTGCACAACAAATCGCTTTGCGCCTGGCGCCTTGCTCCATGCTGTTACTATGACTTTTACATTTAAACATTTCAGAGAACTAACAACATCTGAACTTTACGACATTCTTCAACTTCGGGCAGAGATTTTTGTGGTTGAGCAGGACTGTGTTTACAACGATTTGGATGGGTTAGATAAGGATGCCATCCACCAGTTCATGGAAAAAGACGGACAAATTGTAGCCTACTCGCGTTTGCTGAAACCGGGCACGCGTTTTAACGATTATTCCATTGGGCGTGTTGTGGTGAAAGAATCGGAGCGCGGAACAGGGCTGGGAATTCAGATGATGGAAGAGGCCAAAACTTATATTCTGGAAAACTGGAAGCCCGAAAAAATAAAGATTAGTGCTCAGAAATACCTGCGTAAATTTTACGAAGACCTGGGATTTAAAATCGTAACCGACGAGTACCTTGAAGATGGTATTCCGCATTACGGAATGTTGTTTGAAAACAAAGTCAACTAACAGATGCGAAAAATTGTAATTCTATTATTTCTTTTTCTGGGCAGTCAGGGTTTTGCCTCCCCGCAGGACAGCCTTGTTGAACGCATTTTTAACGAAATGTACAACCAGCATTATTCCAAAGCAGAAGAAATGCTTCGCACCAACAAAAACCATATCGACTCTGTTCTTTTCGCCGTTCTTTCGGTTGACATGAGTTACTGGAAAAATGTTACCGGCACCGACACACCTGATTACCCGGACTTTGAAAACGATTTACAGCAACTTTCTCCAGGCATTCCTGCATCATCTGCACAACAGGCGATTCGGCTGGTTACTTTGTCGTATCAGTTGCGTTACGAACTCAAACGATTTAAACTGATTAAAGCTATTTCAACCCGGCAGGAAACAAAGGCACTTTTCACCACGCTGAAACCCAACGAAACATTACCGCCCGGGCAGCAGGAAATGTACCAGTTGTATTCCGCCTTATTTCAGTATTTCGATAATTATTTACAGCCGTTTTTTGCTTCCGACAAAAAAGAAAACTGCAGCGAAGCATTAAAAACTATGGCCCGTTTGTACCAGTCGGAAAGCCGGATTACAAAAACGCTGGTTGCCTATTTCCTGGGGAAAACATGGCTGAAATACGAAAATGATCCGTCAAATGCAGTCGGTTATTTTCAATGGCTGCACAAAAACTACCCTGAAAATATAAAGTTCAGGGAGCTGCTGGATGAATGTAATGAGCAGTTGAAATAGGTTTTGAAACATTTTGCACAATTTTCTCTTTCATCCGAAAGTTTTGATCAAAGAAACTTTTTACTTTACACAAAATTTTTGAGATGATTCAAAGGGTATTTTTTTCAATTTTTCTGGTGTGTTTTAGCCTGTCAACATGGGCCAACAATGTAAATAACGACAGCATTGCCAACCGCATTTTCACCTTAATCTACCAACAAAACCTTACCGAAGCTGAAAAAACTTACACAAACGGGAAGGACGAGCTGAGCGAATTCTACCGCACTTTTCTGAACCTCGATCTGCACTGGTGGAAATACCGCACCACCTATTCAAAAGAAAACTCAAATAAATTGGATGAATTAATCGACGCATCGTTACTGCCCGAAACCGATACTTACGAGAAAAAGATGCTACAGATTATTGTTCGCTCTTACCAGCTGCGTTACGAAAAGAAGAAATTCAACATATTTGGCATGCTTTCGGCACGATCGGATATCAGGGATCTGATTGCAGCTATTGAAAAGGAAGACCCGCCTTTTTCGGGCGACGAACAAAAGCTTTTCGAAAGTTATGTGATCATGTATCAATACATCGAGAACATTAACTTTTTTGCCAACGCCAAAAAATCGGAAGCGCGTGAAATGAAACTAAAGCGAATGGAAAAATTTGCTTCCGAAGATAATGTGATCTTAAATACAGTGGCCGATTTCTTTTTGGCTCGTATGTACCAGAAAATTGAGGACAAACCCGAAGTTGGTCTGGAGCATTTTAAAATTCTCACAAAAAAATACCCAACAAACCAAACTTTTGCCGAGTATCAGGCCGAGTGCGAAGAAAAAATCTAATCCCAAAGTTCGTGCTGTGCGTAATCGCGATGAAAAGTACGCTGCCTGCAACGCGGACAAATTGCCTTTTTCAGCCGATGAATATTGGTAAGTTTTAGTCGTAAATTACAATCGCGGCACCGGAATTCGCTTTTATGCACCACTGCTTCGTCATCAAAAACGGTCACCTCAATTTTGTCATACAAAGTTTTACAATGCGGGCATTTATACACTTGAAAACCCGCTTTCAGATGCAGGTTATCCGAGGCCTGCGCCATCTTCCGTAGCAGATTATGCGTTTTGTAATGAAATATCCGGGTGCGTAGTTTTAGGTAGTCGCTAAGCGGCTGCGAATGAACCAGAAATCCGTGCCCCTGATTAAACCTTTCGGTAAAACCACAATGATCGCAACGATATGAATAAGCATGTCCCATCGTTTAAAATTAAATAATTTCAAATGCCTTTTTGATGTTATACAAATTGTTCTTTTAAATTCTACTTAGAATTTTAAAGTTTACAATTGTTAATGCCGATTTACAACAAAAAAGCAAAATAAAACAAGCTCCGTTTTGTTGTTACATCGGTATTTTACAGTATAGTTCATAAAAAATTATACTTAGCAGAAACATTTTTTAAACTAATCTGTATTAATGACATACATTAAAATATTTAGTCATGAAATTAGTTGTAATTGCAGCACTTTTACTAAGCATATCTATTGGCAGTTTTTCGCAGGAATTAAATGTTGGCGACAAAGCACCGTCGTTTTCTACCGTGGCCGACGATGGCTCAACATGGAATGTAAACGATTATTTGGGCGACAAATTTATTGTGGTTTATTTTTATCCGGCAGCTATGACCGGTGGTTGTACAAAACAAGCCTGTGCCTACCGCGACATGAAAACGCAGATTGATGCAGCCAACGCCGTTGTGGTTGGAATTAGCGGCGACAATGTTGAGGGGCTAAAACTTTTTAAAAAGGCCAACGACCTCAATTTCCCTTTATTATCGGATAAAAATGGTGAAATTGCCAAAAAATTCGGAGTTCCGTTACGCGATGGAGGTACGATTACCCGCGAAATTGATGGCCATAGTTTTGACCTTGTTCGGGGAGCTACAGCATCACGCTGGACATTCATAATCGACAAAAAAGGAACAATTGTTTATAAGAATACAGAAGTGGATGCGACAAAAGACTCTGCCGAAATTTTGGATTTTATAAAAAACAATTCTTAAATTGCATTGATTTACAAACCTATAAACAATTTGAAGATGATAAAATTAAGAGCTATTTTAATTATTAGCCTGATGTGTTTTTTACTTCCTGTAAAGAACAGTAATGCCCAGGCGAACGTAAGAAATTACACTGCGACATTTTCAATTTCCGACGGAGAGGAATCATATGAATTTGATGCTCCTGCCCATGAAGTAATTACACCCAACGGAAATTTCTTAAAATCTTTAAAAATCACGGTTGAAGAGAGCCATCCTCTTATGCAGGATTTTGGTGGTTATCCAAATCGGTGGTTTGAATTCAATTATCTGTATATCGACAACGGCAATGATAGAAAATATACAGAAGAAGACGGTGATGTCATTTTAACAGAGGGAATCGCCAAGCTGAACAAGCGTGGAAATCTAACTATTCAGTTTCATTTAAACGGAGCTGGTACATATTTGCCTCTTGGCTGGTAAAAAAACTTTGCATAAAATAAAAAGGGAGCAAATTTGCTCCCTTTTTATTTTCGTCTGTGTGTTAAAAATTATCTTTGCCAAAAATTTATAGTTTGGAAACAACCACGTTTCTAAAATATTTCGAGGGGCATAGCGCTACAGCCAAAGTTCTAAAAAAAGCCGCTGCCCCCCCGGGTGAAAAAATTCACCTGCATGGGCTTATTGGGTCTGCCAAAACCATATTACTTGCCAGGGTATTTCAGGAAATTCAGAAAAATTGTGTTGTACTGCTTAACGACCGCGAGGAAGCAGCCTATTTTTTCGACGATCTGAACAACCTTGGTTTTGCTGAAAACACACTGTTTTTGCCATCGTCGTACAAACGGTCGGTGCAATACGATAATCCGGAACAAGAGAACATTGTGCAGCGCACCGAGGTTTTGAACCTGCTGTCAGCTGCAGAAAAGCCTTACTTTGTTATTTCTTATCCTGAGGCGATCATCGAGAAAGTGATCTCTAACGAAAGCCTCGAAAACAATACACTGCAGGTAAAAAGCGGTGATAAAATCTCTATCGACTTTATTAACGAGTTTTTGTACGAATACGGTTTCGATCGGGTAGACTTTGTGTATGAACCCGGTCAGTTTTCAGTGCGCGGTAGTATTGTCGACATCTTTTCGTTTTCGCACGAAGATCCTTATCGCCTCGATTTTTTTGGCGATGAAGTAGATTCTATACGCTGTTTCGATATTGAAAACCAACTGTCGAAAGAGCGCTTAAACCACATTACCATTGTTCCGAATATTCAAAACAGCTCGGTTGAAGGCGAGCGAATTTCATTTATCGAGTTTCAGCAGAAAGAAAGCCTGTGGTTTGGTAATAATACCAACCAGTTTGTCGACCGGATGGCAGAACTGCACCGCCAGACCATTATTGCTCGTGAAGAGGAAGATATTGTTGATCTGCTTTTAACTTCAGCCGAATTAGAAAAGCAATTAAAGGCAAAAACTATTTTTGATTTTGGTAACGACCTGGCTTTTTCTGCCGATGAAAAAATAGAAATTGCCACTTCGAGCCAGCCGGTTTTCAACAAAAATTTTGAACTGCTGGCATCGAATCTGACGGATCACCAAAAAAACGGCTACGAGCTTTTTATTCTCTCCAGCCAGGAAAAACAGATAGAGCGGCTGCAAACAATTTTTAAAGATACGGGCGTTAAAGTCAGCTTCAATCCGGTGAATTTTGTACTGCACGAAGGTTTTATCGATCACGAACTAAAAGCCTGTTTTTACACCGACCACCAGATTTTTGAGCGTTACCACCGTTTTAAATTGAAAAACCGAAAAGCGCAACTCGAAGCAATTTCATTAAAAGAACTGAATAAACTGCACCCGGGCGATTATGTGGTTCACATCGATCACGGAATTGGGAAATTTGCAGGGTTGGCGCGCACGGAAGTAAACGGAAAAATGCAGGAAGCCATTCGTTTGGTTTATAAAGATAACGACTCGCTGCTGGTGAGTATTCACTCGCTACACCGCATTTCGAAATACAAAGGCAAAGACGGTGGCGAGCCCAAAATTAACAAACTGGGCACCGGTGCATGGCAAAAAATGAAAAACCGCACCAAAGCGAAGGTGAAGGATATTGCCAAAGAACTGATTGCCCTGTATGCCCAACGACGTGCTGAAAAAGGTTATGCTTTTTCGCGCGACTCGTACCTGCAAACCGAACTGGAAGCATCGTTTATTTACGAAGACACACCCGACCAGGAAAAGTCAACAGCAGCCGTAAAAGAGGACATGGAAAAAATTATGCCGATGGACCGTCTGGTTTGTGGCGACGTTGGTTTTGGAAAAACGGAAATTGCCATCCGGGCGGCTTTTAAAGCCGTTACCGACAGTAAACAGGTGGCCGTTTTGGTGCCAACAACAATACTGGCTTTTCAGCATTTTAAAACATTCACCGACCGTTTGCAGGATTTCCCGGTAAAAATTGATTACGTAAGCCGCCTAAAATCGACCGCCCAGGTAAAAGCTTCATTAAAAGATGTTGCCGACGGAAAAACCGACATTATTATCGGAACCCACCGCTTGGTGAGTAAAGATGTGAAATTTAAAGATCTTGGCTTGCTGATTATTGATGAAGAGCAGAAATTTGGTGTTTCGGTAAAAGAAAAACTGAAGCAGTTTAAAGTAAATGTTGATACGCTTACACTCACAGCAACGCCAATTCCGCGTACCTTACAATTCTCGCTGATGGGTGCCCGCGATTTATCTATTATACAAACACCGCCACCCAACCGTTACCCCATTGTTACCGAGGTGCACGGTTTTAACGAGCAGATGATAAAAGAAGCCATCCTTTACGAAATAGATCGAAACGGGCAGGTTTTCTTTATTCATAACCGTGTTCAGAATATTTACGAAGTTGAAGCAACGATAAAACGTATTGTTCCGGGTGTAAAAACAGTGGTAGGCCACGGACAAATGGAAGGGCCGAAGCTGGAAAAAGTGATGCTCGATTTTATAAACGGTAAGTTCGATGTGCTGATTGCCACTACTATTATCGAATCGGGACTTGACATACCAAATGCCAACACCATAATAATTAACCACGCGCAGAATTTTGGCTTAAGCGACTTGCACCAGTTGCGGGGACGTGTTGGCCGTTCGAACAAAAAAGCATTCTGTTACCTGATAGCACCGCCACTTTCAACGGTTAGTGCCGAAGCGCGCAGGCGTTTGCAGGCCATCGAGCAGTTTTCGGAACTGGGCAGCGGTTTTAACATTGCCATGCAAGACCTCGATATTCGTGGAGCGGGAAATATGCTTGGCGCCGAACAAAGTGGTTTTATCGCCGACATTGGTTTCGAAACCTACCACCGCATTTTAAACGAAGCCATTCAGGAGTTAAAGCACGACGAGTTTAAAGATTTGTTTGCCGAAGAAGACAAGGCGCAATCGCAGGCTTTCCTGAATATTAAATACGTGAACGACTGTACCATCGACACCGACATGGAACTGCTTTTCCCGAGCGATTACATTCCGGGAAACTCGGAGCGAATGATGCTGTACCGCGAGCTGGATAATATTGAAAGCAAGGAAGCGCTGGACAATTTTACCAAAGGATTGCAAGACCGTTTTGGAGAACTTCCGCGCGAAAGCCGTGAACTGATCGACATTTTACCACTACGTTGGAAAGCCATCGATTTGAGTATGGAAAGGATCATTCTGAAAAACAAAAAAATGATCTGCTACTTTGTTTCCGATCAGCAGTCGTCGTTCTATCAATCGGGCGATTTTATTAAAATTGTGCAGTACGTACAAAAAGGAAAATCGAAAGGCCGGATGAAAGAAACAAATGGAAAACTAACTCTTAGTTTTTCAAATGTTCCGAATGTAGAAACGGCTGATTACATACTTCGTGAGATTATTGATGAACTAAAAAGTTGATCGCCACTTCACAATAAATGCAATTTATTGGGAAGCTTAACGTTTTCCAATACACTCAATTTGATGTATTTAGTAGATGTTGTTTAAAAAAAATTCACGATATTGCCATTTCAAGACAACCAAATCGATAGAAACAACATCAAAAAAATAATTGAACTCTGAATAACTTTAAAAATTAGAAATATGGACACGATGATGAAAATTGGAAAAACACTAACGATCTTTTTAATTGTTGCCGGATTTTTTGCCTGCAACGACGACGACAACTCAGTTCCCTTCGAGGTGATTGGCGATGTTTATGTAATTAAACGTACTGTTAACGACGAAGTACAATACGCCAACGTTTATGTGGCATGGGGTAACCAGCCAATGACCCACGCCGAGGTTACAACTCCCGGTGCCGCGAATTTGACTCTGGATCCGGCTTCTGAAAATCTAAATACTTACGCAAAAGAGCCTGCATTGGCCGAATACAGCACCGCTGCCCCTGTTCAGGGCAATTACCAGTTTTTAGTGATAAACGAGGACATTACCCACGAATCTGCTGACTTGCTTGATTTTGATGATATTGATTTTACACCCATTTCTTCGGCAGATATGGTAAATAACGTTTTAAGCGTACAGTGGGAAACCAATAGCGTTGCAGAAGGTTATCAAATTAGATTGATTAACCAAAGTGGCGATATCGCTTTCTTTAGCGTAGCCTTACCAGAACAAATGGTTCGTTTAGATATTGGTACAAGCACTGCTTCAGGCGCGTGGTACGAAACCCCGGAATCAGGCAATGTTTATACGTTAGAATTCCTGACAATTAGATATGAAGATGATGCCACCAGTTTAAATGCGGCTAAAAACATTCAGGAAGTTGCTGTTACCGAGCAAGAAGTTACATGGCAATAAACAATTTGCAATGACATATAAACCGTCTGTATCTCAGGCGGTTTTTTTTGTGCCTTTTCGTAAGCTCATCGCCGAAATTAATTACAATCGAAAAAAAACAATTTGCCAAGCAACTATTGTTAGCCCAATTGCATCTACCAATAGATAAAAGAAATCAGAATAACTCAAATTAAATTTAAAAAACAAAGACAAATGATTAACATTCAGAAAATTGGCAAATTAGTTTTACTAGCGTTTATTGTAACCGGGTTTTGGGCATGTAACGATGATGATCCGGAACCATTTAACTTTGTAGGTGAGGTTGTTACCTTTAAAAGAACAATCGACGGCGAAGAAAAATTTGCGTTAAGCTATTACGCCTACGCCAACATGAAAATGGATTCGGCCAGCGTTGACTTTCCAGGCGATTCAACGCTTACACTTTCAGCAGCAGATGCGCAAAAACTTACCTATTCTTATGACGCTTCAACTGAAGACTTTTCCACAACTGCTCCGGCAACAGAAAATTATGATTTTTTGGTATTTAGCAACGGTGTAGAATATACAGCCACTGAAAATCATATTTTTACAGATGTGGATATCCCTACAATCGATTCAGTTGGCGTAACAACCAGCAGCGAATCGGTTTATGTTGAATGGAGCAACAATGATGATGCGCAGGGTTATGCTGTTCAGATTTTAAATGACGACGATGAAATAGTTTTTAACAGCTACATTCTGGCAGATGATGAGGATAGTTTCACTGCTAACCAAAGTACAGGATCATGGGAAACATCATTAACAAGCGGCGAAACCTATACTATTGAAGTTCAGGCAATGATATTTGAAGACGGTGCAACCAATGCTAATTTTTTCTATCAAATAGAAACAATTGCAATAGCTTCGGAAGAATTCATCTTTGAAAACTAAAAAAAACAAATCAATACAACCGCTTGTTTTTCAGGCGGTTTTTTTATGCTCTTTTTCTATCTACTATTTTTGTAGTAGTTTTTCTATTAAAATAGTTTTGTTTCTAGTTTTTTAGTACTATGTTTGCAGTAGAAAATAATTTTGTACGAGTATATAATCAATTTAAAGGATGAAAACATTAACAAAAGCGGAAGAACAGGTAATGCATATTCTCTGGAATTTAAAAGAGGGAGTTGTTAAACAGGTAGTCGACGAATTTGGCGATGATAAACCGGCCTACACTACTGTTGCAACCGTTCTAAATGTTCTGGAGAAAAAGGGATTTGTTACCCACAAAAAAATTGGCAATACGAATCTTTTTTCGCCTGCAGTTAGTAAAACCGACTACACAAAAGTCCAGTTTTCATCTCTACTGAAAAACTACTTCAACGGCTCGTTCCCGAAAATGGCCACCTTTTTTGCCAAAGAGAACAACCTGGGAATTGAAGAGCTGGAAGAAATGCTAAAGATGACAGAAAACGAATTAAACAAAGAAAAGAAAGACTAGCCATGGAAACTTCTCTGTTCTATTTATTAAACGCATCCGGAGGAATTGTTCTTTTCTACCTGGTGTACTGGTTGTTTCTTCGCAACGAAACGTTTCATGCAGCCAACCGCTGGTTTCTGATAGGATCATTGCTTTTGGCCATTCTGCTTCCTTTAATACCGGTTCGTTACGAGGTTTTTATTGAAGCAACTGAAGGTGCAAAAACCGGCGCACACACCATAGCCGATACCTTTAAAAATATTCCTGTTTTTAAGGGAGCAGAAGAAAATACCACAGCGTTTGGCTGACAACAGGCAATTCTGTTGATATACCTCACAGGAGCAGCAATTTTTCTGCTTCGATTGCTTACCCAAACTTTTGTTCTTATTCATTTAATGATAAAATACCGCGTAACATCTTTAAACGGCATGCGCGTGGTGGAAAACGAAAAATACGGACTCCCCTTTTCATTTTTCAACGTTGTATTTATCAATCCGAAATTTCATACACAGGACGACCTGCCGGAAATTCTGGCTCACGAAAAAGTGCACATTCGTGAGAATCACTGGTTCGACCTGCTTTTTATAGAACTGTTAACAGTCATCTTTTGGTTCAACCCATTTATTTGGATGTTTGAACGAGCAATTAAACAAAACCATGAGTACCTGGCCGACAAAGGTGTTCTTGCGCAGGGACACACTGTGGGCCGCTACCAGGCTTTATTAGTAAACCAGCTGATGGGCATGCAAATTATTGGCATCACCAATAACCTGAATTTTGCCCTAAGCACAAATCGATTAAAAATGATGACGAAAAAGAAAACATCGGCCCGCCGGCTGATACGATTTACCTGGGCACTGCCCGCACTTGCGCTGTTGTTGTTCGCTTTTGCCGAACCGGATTACCGGATGCAGGAGTTAAATGAACCGGAAATAGCCAATCAGCCAACTTCAGTTACTAAAACATTGAAGATTTCAGGTCTGGTAGTTGATGAAAACGACGAACCTTTACCCGGAACCTCCGTGGTTGTTAAAGGAGGAACAACGGGATGTGTTACCGACTTGCAAGGCCGGTTTACACTCGAAATCCCAGAAAAGACAGCAATCGTGCTTTCCTTTATTGGTAAAAAAACCATTGTTGACGATTACGCAGGAATTCTGTCCGGAAAGGATGGTGAAGTATACAAACGCAACTACAAAATGGAGGATGAAATTATTATTATCTCAACCAATGTTCCTCCGCCACCACCACCTGTACCTGCAAAAGAAGAGAAGCTTGTTCAGCAAGGAGAAAAGAATGTTCCGCCACCGCCTCCACCTGCGATTAACGGAGAAAAGGAAGTATTTTTCATTGTAGAAGATATGCCGGAATACCCTGGTGGTCAACCTGAATTGGCAATGTTAGTTCAGAAGATGCAGAAGAAACTCGCCAGGGAGAAAAACATTAAAGGCTCTGCCAAGGTGTTGTTTACAGTGAATGCCAAAGGCGAAGTGAGCGACATTAAAATTGTTGAGAAAGACAACGACGCTGCAGCAAAAGGAGCTTACGCCATTGCAAGCCAACTGGAAGACTGGAAACCGGGTAAACAGCGCGGCAAAGCTGTTCCGGTAAAATACATGATGCATGTAGAGTTTAAGTAAAGAACAGAAAACAAGAATAATCATTTTGACACCCGTTGGCTTTTGGTCATCGGGTGTTTTTTTTAACTTGTACCTATTCACCAAAAACAGAACTATGCAGAAAAAGTATTTCAGGAGTAATAGCGAATGGGAAAAGTGGCTGGAGCAGAACCACGATAAGGAAAAGGAATTATTTCTGCTTTACTACAAAAAGCACACTGGGAAACCGTGCATTTCATACGACGACTCGGTAAAAACTGCACTGTGCTACGGCTGGATCGACGGCTTGGTAAACCGTATCGACGATGAATGTTATAC
>NZ_JBFHGM010000067.1:0-20252 GCF_041583095.1 Draconibacterium sp. | reverse complement strand
TGTGTTACTTACGGTATAGGTGTCCAGAAACTGGTAGTCGCCGATCAGGTCGCTACCGGTAATACCGTAGCTGGCACGTAGTTTCCCAAAACTCAACCAGGAAGCGGAGGAAATGAAATATTCTTTGGAGAAGATCCAGGCAGCCCCGATAGCCCCAAAACTGGCAAATCGCTGGTCGGGACCAAAACGGCTGGAGCCATCCCTGCGACCGGTTAAGTTCAAAATATATCGTTCTTTATACTTGTAGTTGATACGTCCGAATAGCGCAGCATAACGGTATTCCGTTTTATCATCACCGGTTACCATAACATTGGCAGCTGCTGCCAGGTTGGTGATCAGCGTATTACTTTCAAAACCGTAGCCCATAATGTTTAAAGTGGTTCGCTGCGTTTGTTGCAGCGTTCCACCCACCAATACATCTATATCATGGTTATTAAATGTATGCCGGTAATTCAACTGAGGCTCCACAATCCATGAAAAATTCTGGTTCAGGTTTTTAAAAGCCTGAGAAAAATCGGGAGTAAGTCCGTAAGCCGGATTATACATGGTATTGGGGCGCAGCATTATTTCTTCAAATGAGGTATAGCTTATTCCTCCGTTTGCTTTAATGTAAAGTGATGGCAATACTTCATACTGAAGGTTTAAGTCAGAATTAAAGGTCTTGCTTTTATAGGAGTAGGTACTTTCATAAGCCGCCAGAGGATTGTTAAAAGTATTGTTCTCCCAGTTCAAACTGCCATCTTCCTTGTATAACGCCGGGGCATTGGGACTCAGTCGTAGTGCCTGACTTGTGATTTCAGTTTGTATAAGGTTGTTGCTTTGGTTCGAGAATAAGCCGGAAGCATTCAGCATAAAACGATTATCACTTGAATGGTGACTAAAGTTCCCGGAAATATTATCGGTCTTGTACTTGAAGTCATCTGAGAATACGGTAGTTTGTTCGTTGTGACTACCACTGATCAGAAAGCGACTGTTGTTACCACCTCCGTTTAACGAAAACTGTAACATTGAGTTGGTAGCAGTGTTACCAATCAGTTCTTCCTGCCAGTCGGTATACCGGGTGTCATCCCAGGTGCCGTTTATGTCGTAAGCATTGGCCGGATAGTCTGTAATACCGTCGTTGGCATAAGCCTGACGACGCATATCCAGGTATTGAGGCGTGTCCATTAATTTCATTTTTCGTGCTATCTGGCTGACTCCGTAACTGCTGTTTATACTTAAGGCGGTTCTGCTGCCCGTTTTTCCTTTTTTAGTGGTAACCAGAATTACTCCGTTGGCACCACGTGAACCATAAATAGCCGTAGCATCTGCATCTTTTAATATCTCTATGCTTTCAATATCATTGGGATTGATGGCATTGAGCGGATCAATCTCTCCATAAGGAATAATAGTGCCACCAAGCGCAGAAGGAGACTGCAGTGTGGCCGGCACACCGTCAATAATATACAATGGGTAATTACCATCGCGGCGAAGACTGTTCGTACCGCGGATTTGGATGTTATAACCACCTCCGGGAACTCCGCTGCTTTGTGTAATGTTAACACCGGCCATACGGCCCTGAACAGATGATAATGCATTACTTACGGGCTGGTTCTCCAGTTCTTTTGATCTTACCCGGGCAATACTTCCGGTGCGCTCCTGGTCTTTAACGGTGTAATAGCCTGCATTAACGGTAACTTCTGTTAAAGTGGTGATGTCTTCCTGTAATTGTACATTCAGGTGTGAACGTCCGTTTAGCGGAATTTCGAGTGTTTTAAAGCCGATAAAGGAGAAGAAAAGTACCGCGTCAGAATGTACTTCTTTTAGGAGGTACAGACCATCGTCTTTGGTAATTGTACCGGTTGATGGTGTTTCTTTGATTACCACGTTGACACCGGGTAGTGGTTGGTCATTCTGGTCTGTCACCCGACCGGTAACCGTAATCGTTTGTGCCTGTAATTGATTTATACATAGCAAGAAAATAAAACTGATAATAAATAATCGCCTTGACCAATTGTTTGTGCCAATAGATAAATTGGACACATGCCAAAGGTATTTTAAGGAATAGCTTATAATATTTTGCATAAAATTTATTTTTAGATTGGGTAATAAGGTTGAATCCTATGGTGCCAGGATTGGTATTTGAGTCGTGAATATTTGGGTTTTCACGATTTAAAGGAAGTCATTCCTCACTCGGGTGATTTAATTTTGTTTTGGTACAAGCTATGGTGCCGGCTGTAGAAAAATACCAAACTCATGTAGGAAAGTGTAGATGCAAAACTGTATAGTTTTTGCCGTTTCCCTGGCTTGTTTATTGCTATTTGAGGAATCGCAAAACGATCAAAGCATTTCCGGAAAATCAGACACATAAAGGCATAATTTTCCTTGTATGGAAAGTTTTTCATAAATTTCGATGTTAATTGATGGTTAGAATTAATTAACGAACAAGCCTGCTACACGTCGCCAAACTGTTGTAGCGGGCTTACCAGTTGTTCTCTGATTATTTTGTCATAGGCAGTTTTGATTTATGATACAAGTGTATTTAAGTAGCATCATGCTTGTGACAAGCAGAATGTAAGCCGGAAAGCAGAGGTTATAACGCCTGAAATTAAATGAAAAAGGGCGCGGACTCAACTTACCGACTTGAGGTACTGGTATACCTTGGAACGATAAGAGAACCCACGCCTAGGTCGTGAGCCTCTTGACTTATTATCTCGTTCCGTAAAATTACCAGTTTTCAAGTCGAGATTCTAAGCAATAGCTTCTATATTTTATTTACGAAGTATCGCAAAATTATGATTACGAGGCTAAATTAATAAAAATTATTTAATGGTACATGTACCGTTGATAAAAAAATAAAAAATCTCCCAATTTGTAGATAAAATAATATCGCCTTTGGCAACTGAGATTGAAAAATATATAATTAATAAGATTCGGGAAATGAGGATCAGTAGTGGTCTTTCACAGATGGCTTTATCTCAAAAAATTGGAATGAGTAGTAGCTTTGTATCTCATGTAGAATCTTCAAAACGAAGGGCCAAATACAATATTAATCACCTAAATGAAATAGCCAAAGTTTTTGCTTGTTCTCCTAAAGATTTTTGGCCCGAGACTCCAATTTTGTAAGAAATAATAGATAGTAAATCCCATTCTTTTCCAAACAACAGGAAATGCTTTGTATTAGTTGATAAGCGAAAGTGAGAGGTAATACGAAAGAAATTTTGTAAGTCTTTGGCAAGTGTCATTTCTAACAACCAGTAGTTAACAATTGTTGAAAAAGAAATAATATTTTCAGAACGGTTGGAGCTTGATTTTGATAATTTTATGATTTACAGTTTAAGGCTCTTATTATAAAAAAAAAATGGCACCAATCACAATGACAGCAGTTGCTCTTTGGGCAACCCAAAATATTGCCGCTTACGGTTTTAATAAAGGTTTAGATAAGTTGTTTAGTAATAAAAAAGACTTTATCCAACATTTAAATAAAGTCATTTATCAGACAATAGAAAAGTATGATAAAACGTATCCGGTTATGGAAGAAGGAGGAATGGTCGCTTTCTATAAATCCGAAATTCTAATTACCGAGTTTCTAAAATTTCGAATCTTCTCTGCTTCTAATTATAATTTCGATGAATCAAATATCCAATTAGCACTCAAACAAAATCCAAATATAAGACTACCATCAAATAAGGAAATTGAGAGATTTACATTAATGTTTGATGAATTCATTAATGAAGATACGGTATTAAAAGAACTTGAAATTGAAGCCTTTCATAAAGAGGAGATTTTTAAAATAAGGCCTCTTCTAACTCGACTTGAAGATCGTTTAGAATCATTTTCAACCAATGGTTTAAATATGCTTGAAGGCGAATACAGTGCAGAAATTGAAACCTTCAAAAAAGATTTAAAAGCTCTTAAGGCTAAAACAGCACTTGAAAATTTAGAACGCCTAGAAATGCGAATTCAAAAGAATTCTGCGAATATTTCGTCACAAATTTTGGCTCATCTATATCATTTAAAAGCATCGTGTTGTGAATTGGTAGGAAAAGATGTGGAAGCTAAGCAAAATCATATTAAAGCTCATAAGAAACTACCGAACAATATTAGATATCTGGACAGAGCGTGTATTTCTTATTTTCGTTTAAAGGATAATAAATATAAGGAACTTTTTCAGAGAATTAATGAAGAAGACGATTACAATCCTGTACTTTGGGCAATTCGAGTTTATCAGTCCACTGACGTTTTTGATTTCATTCAGAATCATGTTCCTAAAATCGTTTTAGATAATAATAGATTCAAACGTTTGGTATTTTCTCACTATTTAAAAGAACCCAAATTAGATATCAAAGAGCTTTTAAGTAAACTGGAATTTCAAAAATTATACAGCGATTTGCCTGAGCAAATTAATAATGAAAACTTTTTTTATGCTGTTACCATATTAAACGCAATCTCAACAACATTCTTTAGACAAAATAGTGTTCCCTTCTGGGGATTTATTAAAAGAGATGAATTATCTCTTCAATTTTTGAATCTTTCAAGGTTACTTGCCAGTTCAATTATAAATGGTGAACTCGATCCTAATCTAAATAGTATTGTTTTCTATGCCTATTGGATAGAAAACGAGATAGACTATAATGAAAGTACTTTAGCCAACATAGAGCAGTCTTATAATAAGCTAAGTGAAAAACAAAATTTTGTTACTTTATTATATACTACAGCGCTGTTTAAAAGGGGAGATTCTAAGAAAACGATTAAATTATTAGATACTTACGTTGGGGATTATGATGAAAACCTCTTTTCTTTTAGGGCCTTTATTGAACTTAGTCATTTAGGTTCAGCTAATGCCGCATTTCAATATTTTGACAAATTGAAACTTGTAGATGATGTCAACCTCCATAATGTTTGCAGTTTCATTACTGCTATTCTTGCAAATAATTTGGCTGCTGAATCCGAGTTAAAAGCAGCAGTTGATAAGGTAACCTATGAAAATGAAAATTATAAAGATCTGATAACAATGTTATTTGATACCTTATCAAAAGGTAAGGGAAAAATATCGTTGGATGATATTGAGGATCTAAAAAATAAATTAGAGGAGATCAGTTCAGTTGCATTCTATATCGCTCAGATTCTATTTGAGAATGGTTATTACAATGAAACATCGGAGTTTATAAAAACTTTTCTTAATGAAAATGAAGAATCGCGTGAATTAGGGCTATATATACATTCATTGAATGCTCAAAAAAAAGAAAATCAAGTTGAACTGCTAAGACTACTAAAAAAGTGGAGAGAAAATTTTTCATTTAACCTTGAGTTCTTGAATATTGAGCTCAATTTAAGACAAATTCTAAAAGATTGGGATGAAATCTACCACATCGCCAATCACGGTTATCGTCAGCTCCCTGAAAATGAATCGATCTTCACATCCTTAGTTTTGGCTACTGCTTGGGTGAAAAAGTATGATGAAATTGAGCAATATCTTCCAAAACTAAGAGACTTTAAATTTCAAAGTACTGAAAATGTATTAAGAATTTTTTCGGTATTGGTTGATGCAGAGTATTTTGAAGATGCACTCAATCTATTATATGAAAAGGCTAAAAATAAATTAGATTCCTTGGCTCGCCAAAACTTCTTCTTTGTCTCCCATGCTATACCAAAGAAATTCTATAAGAATTATAAGAAAGTTAAAATAGGAAGATATGTAAAATTGGAGATCAACGGAGTGAAGAAGGTTTTATACGTTGATAAGGATACATTAAAAAATCAGCCAATATTGCAAGGAGCTCTTGGAAGAAAAGTAAATGAAGAATTTTCGATATCAGTAGGATTAAATAAAAAACTTGAAAAAGCCCGAATCATTGCTGTCATGAATAAGTTTATGGCCCTTTCAGATGACATAATGGAAGATGCAGTCAGTCCTTTTTCAGCAATGGAAATGGAGCAAATTAAAATTGACACTTCTTCTAAAGAAAAAATGGATGAAGCTTTCATTCAAAGTTTTGGAGGACAACAATTAGCCAGAAAGAAACACACTGATGAAGTTATTAAAAAGTACTACAGATACGAAGTTTCATTTTCTGAATTGGTTCGTGCAAATTTTGAAGACTCATATTTTGATGCTTATCTTAGCTTAACCTCAGAACTTTATAATGGATTCTTGATAAGACCAACCAGTACCTACCCAGTTCAACACCTAAGTAAAGATCAAAACTTCGTTATTGATTTCTCCAGCGGATTACTTTTCTACCATTTATCTCAAAAGCTTGATTTACAATTTAGTCGATTTGTGATCACCAATAACCTCATACATTTAATTGATGCTTTAATCAGAAAAACAGAGCTGAGTAAATCGACCAAAATGTCAATGACGATTGAAAATAACAGAGTTGTACCTCATTTTATCCCAAAAGATTTTCATAAAAAAAGAAAAAAGAAGCTTGTCGAGATAAAAGAATGGTTTGAGGCTAATTGCGATATCGTTGTCCCAGAAGAAAAACTTAACCTCATGCGACAATTGGATGATCAGGAGCAAGGGTATGGTGCAGATATCGGATTTCTGGTTGACAACGCTCTAATTGCTCAGAGAGACAATCATTTTTTAATATCGGAAGATATGGTCTATAGTAAACATCTAAGAGTCATTGAAAATACGTGTTCATCGGAAATGTATCTGAAACAATTTTTTGCTTCAAAAGAAAAGGAAATATTAGCACATTTGATAAAATATCGTTATGTCGGATTAACTCTCAGTGCAGATGTTATATATGATTGTTATATCAATCAACACAAAGAAGGAATGAACCATATTTTTAAATATGCCTTGAGAAATTTATCGTTAAAATTAAGTTCGCAAATTGAAAATATTGAGATTGTTATTACATTTTTAAAAAGAATTGCTTTAAGTCCAGCTATTAGTCCTGAAAAATATAAAATTGATACAACAAATACATTAGTTGCTCTTTTACTAGGAGTGAATAACGTTAACGAAGTTTTGTACTTAAAAGCATCTATCCAAAAGGAATTTCGATTAACTGGGGATTATCTGGATATTACATTGAGCTGTTTATTAGATGCGATGAATGTCTTGAATTACTCACGTAATATTAGGTAGATATTTAGTGTGTTAGTTTCAGTGTATTGGATTCTGATATCCTCTGCTCGCACTGATCTGCGATCGGTGTGCAATTCGGCCGGATTGAACCCGTTCTTCGGAGCTGTTCAGTTTATTCCATAGACTCCATAAAAAAAGATGTTATTCAAAAATAAAAGACCGCGACATAATAGAGTAGCGGTCTAATATTCCAAGATATGTTCACTTATTTACCCAGTATGGCATGAGCGACTGCAATAATAACAACCATTAACCTGGCTGTAATAACTTTTCGCTGCTTTTACCGCCTCAGCACAGTTAGTAAAAGAACCTAAGTAAATTCTGTTCTCTGCTGCTGGTAAGTACGAACAACTACCTGTATGTACTTCGTGATCACCATTAGACTGAGCATTTTTGTTTACATAGTAAAGAGCCATTGTCTTTCAGTTTTTTTTGGTTATAAAAAATGATTTGTAAATTTTCTGAGAATATGAAGAAGTTTAAAACATATTCCAGTGATGTGAGATCACTCGTTGGAAGTCAGATCAGTTTCAAGTTCAACCGTTCGCGATTGTATTCAATATCGAAATTAATATTTGGTTTTTCTCACAGAGAAAGAGCATTGGTTCAGTGAGGCTGTTTCTCAATAACGATGCCATAACATATTGTAAAATGATTCTGCCATAATTTCATTAAAAGTGGTCTTAATCTGCATCAAATGAGGTGACTAATTGGCATGTCAAGGATGTAATTATTCTTTCAACACTTTCTAATATTAAAGTAAGCTAATTCTTTATAAGAGATTTCAATTCTTTATATTTCCAAGAAATCCAGATTAAATCTCAAATAGACATCTTCTTATATTTGATACTCTGCTCATCCAACGAGCCCGTTGGTTAAAACCCCGTTTTATCCAGTCATTTCCAGGGAGATGATTGGAATTTTTTTCGTTTTAAATCATTCATTGTTATTGCGTATGGAACACTATGCTATTGTTATTACCGACCTGGAGGAAAGTCTGAAGCAAATAACGAAGGCTTCTGATTGTATGCTTACCACTGCAAAGCTGGCGATCAAACGGTGCAGAATCGCCCTGGTTGAGTTGAAGAAGATGATGACCATTCATGGCTTTCCGGACGTACAATCAGAAATTCATTTTTTTAAGGAGACAAAACCAGTTGTTTTTAGCTACCTTTTGTATTATCAAAAACTTCTCGAACTGGAAAGTTACCGTTCATCTCAGGGAACACAGGGAATGAAGCGATTCCTAAAAGAGAAGCTGGAAGAAATTCAGGGGTACATGGAGGAACATATCGAGACGGTTAAATATTATCATAGTGGCTTTACCTATTTAGACCGTTTGTACTTTGTCCGGGATACGGAAGAGATTCCAATTGAACTGAGAGGAGAGTACTATCTAATGGATCAGGAATTTAATACCTGGCAAGATTATAATTTTTCAGTGATACGTGCCAACGAAATGTTGTTGAAGTACCTATATCATGAAATTTTTAAATTGGAAAGCACAGAAGGTAATTATAATTTTCAGCAGGTGAGCCAGTTTACCTGGACAGCCAATAAAATTGATTTAGTGGAATTGATTTATGCGCTCTATTTTTCAAAGGCTGTCAATAATGGTAATATTACGATCAAAGAGTTGGGAACGCTGATTGGACAGCTCTTTAATGTTGAAATATCAAAGGATGTTTACCGCTATTATATCGAAATTCAACAGCGAAAAATTGAACAGACAAAATTTATCGGTCATCTGCAATCAGTACTTCAACAACAAATTGATCAAAACATCTGAAAATAAACAGATTGTCGTTTTTTATTGCTATCTGGTAAACAATAATAATTCCCCAAGCTGACAATAACTTGATAACATCTAAAATTTCGGAGTTGCAAATTTGGTCGTATTTAGAACGAACAATTTAAAATTGAACAGTTATGCCAACAGAAATTGTAACCACCGACGATCTTCGGGAATTCAAACTCGATCTGATCAAAGAAATCAAACAGCTCTTCGCAGCCCATCACGGGCAACCCACCAAAAAATGGTTAAAATCCTACGAAGTCAGAAAGTTGCTGGGGATCTCACCGGGAACGCTTCAAAACCTGCGTGTAAATGGTACTTTGCCCTTTACTAAAATTGGTGGCGTGATTTTCTATGACAGCGAAGAGATCCAAAAAATGATGGTGGAAAACAGAGTCCAAAACCGCTTTGAGTTTGGGCGCAGGAAATGAACTATATCAAACACCAAACCGCTTTATTTGAACGGTTTGCTGATGATACCAGGATCACGCCATTTCATATCAGTCTTTATTTCGCACTGTTTCAGCTATGGAATAGAAACCGTTTTCGGAATCCTTTTCCCATTCTCAGGGAGGAGGTAATGCTTTTGGCGCATATCGGTTCTACCAACACCTATGCAAAATGTATAAAACAGCTTCGGGATTGGGGCTATATTGACTATACCTCCTCGGGAAACCTGTATACCGGTTGGAAAGTTTCCTGTATCACTTTTGATACTGGAACTGCGACGAGAACTGATACCGGAAGTGCGACGAGAAGTAATACCGGAACTGCGACCGGAAGTGATACTAGAAGTGCGACCGGAACTGCGACGGTATATAAGGAAGAAAACAATACAAACAGAACAAACAGTACTAAACAGGATCACCATAAAAACGTTAAAAATGGAAAGCAAAAGAAATCCACAGGGCGCTTCCACATCAACAACGACAAAGATTATTCGGAACCCTTATAAAGAAATTGCCGAGTTTAAAGATGGGATGTTCCGTTTTAATTTTACAGAAAGTCGAAACTGGCTCGAAGACCAGGGAAAACAAATTTTCGGCAATCATTTTTTTATTGATCCGATGGACCATCCTTTGATTCATGATTTGCTGATCTATGCCATTGGAGATAAAGAGACTGCAAAAAAACGAAATCTGGACCTGAATAAAGGGATTCTGCTCACCGGGCCTGTTGGATGCGGAAAAACATCGATTATGATGCTTATTCGCTATTTCTTTTCTCCCGATAAAAAGTATCGGATAAAATCCACGCGAAAGATTAGTTTTGAATTTGAGAGTGACGGTTTTAAAGTGATAAAACGTTATGCTCCTGAATCCGAAGTCAAGAATACCAAATTGCGATCGCCCAATTATTGTTTTGATGACCTTGGAATTGAACAGGTACAAAAACACTTTGGGAATGAGTGTGATGTGATGGGAGAAATTCTGCTCAGCCGGTATGATTTGTTTATCTCGGAAAAAGTGATGACACATATTACCACCAATTTATCGGCATCCGAAATTGAGCAACGTTATGGCAATCGTGTTCGTAGCCGGATGCGGGCCATGTTTAATCTGATGGCTTTTAGCAAGGGGAGCGAAGACAAGAGAATATGAAATGTTGAATATTATCAACTAAAAGTTTATATTTGTGGAAAATAATCAACATTATGAGGCCGAAGAAAAATATAATTTTTCCAAAACACCTGCAGATAATGGAACGTCTGGGCGAGAATATAAAGCTGGCTCGTAAAAGGAGAAAGCTGACAACGGTTCAGGTAGCAGAGCGTGCAGATATCGACAGAACAACCCTTTACCAGATAGAAAAAGGGAATCCGAAAGTATCGATGGGCGCTTATTTTAATGTGCTTAGAGTTTTAGGTTTGCAGGATGATTTTCTGAAATTGGCTGCCGACGATACTTTGGGCAGAAAATTACAGGACCTGGATTTATTGTAAATCTCCTTCACGAATAAAGAGCTTGAAAATATGGCAACAGCAAAAACAGATATATACGTGTACGCCCACTGGAAAGGGCTTTCGGATCCTCAATTGATAGGGATCCTTTCTGCCCATGCAGCTAAAGGAAGAAAAGCATTTAGTTTTGAATATGCTGCTGCCTGGCTAAAATCGGCGGAATACAGCTTGCTGGATCCGGATATTCAGTTTTATGGCGGTCCTCAATTCCCGAATAACAAGGAAAATTTTGGACTGTTTCTGGACAGCATGCCGGATACCTGGGGAAGAACACTGATGAAAAGGCGCGCAGCACAGAATGCTACTGAAAAAGGGGAGCGGGCAAAAACGTTGTATGAAGTGGATTATTTACTCGGTGTTCTGGATGAAAGTCGTATGGGAGCTTTGCGCTTTAAAACAGATCCCAACGGCCCCTTTCTTGATAACAACGTACTGTCCCCAACACCGCCCTGGTCTTCGGTTGCTGAGCTGCAGGAAGCCGCAAGTAATATTGAAAACGAAACCAGCAACGACGCAGTAAAGAAATGGCTGGCCATACTAATTGCACCGGGCTCATCACTGGGAGGAGCCCGCCCCAAAGCCAACATACTGGATAAAGATCATAACCTTTGGATTGCCAAGTTTCCGGCTAAAAACGATACGACGGATAAAGCAGCCTGGGAATACCTGGCCTGGCAATTGGCTTTAAAAGCCGGGATTGTTATGTCGGAATGCAGGATCAGTAAAGTAGCAGGGAAGTATAACACTTTTTTTACCAAACGTTTTGACCGGGAACAGGAACGACGGATTCATTTTGCCTCTGCCATGACCATGACCGGAAATAACGAAGATACGATCAGGGATAATCCTGCAAGTTACCTTGAGATGGCTGAATTTATTCAGAACCACGGTACCCGTATAAACGAGAATCTGGAACAGTTGTGGCGTAGAATTGTATTTAATATAGCTATTTCCAATACGGATGATCATTTGCGTAACCACGGTTTTCTTTTAACCGAAAAAGGCTGGGTATTGTCACCGGCTTATGATATCAATCCCTCGATTGATAAAGATGGTTTGGCCTTAAATATTGATATGGATAACAATGCCCTGGATTTTGAACTTGCAAAAAGTGTAGGACCGTTTTTCCGGTTGGAAAACAAGCAGATGGACCGGATCATTGCTGAAGTCACTACTTCGGTACAGAACTGGCGTAAAATGGCAAAGCATATTGGCATTTCCAACAGCGAACAGGACTTGATGGCCAAAGCATTTCATGATTAATTCAACTCTGCAATTTCTATTGGTTAGTTCCTGTGCATCGGCCTATCATTCCGGTGTGCTGAACCAGCTCTTCATATGATCCGCCAGTATTCGGCCTCCTGATGATATCCCGGAATGAAAAGCCTCATTGCACCGCACAGCAAGAGCCGGAACTCCGGTACGCATTGCTCCATTCCTTCCCGTAGTTTCCTTTCACCTGTCCCGGATTTTTGGCCGCCCACTTTCCTGCCCATTACAAAAATCAGGAGTCAGGTTTCAGTCACACCAGCTCTTTTCGCAATACTTCCCTGCGTTCCTGCACTTGCCTTGAGCCCCCCTAATGACTATTATTCAGGTTATCCAGGCTATTTTCCCGTGCCCCGGAATATTCCCCTGACCGGCTGCAACACTCCCTAAACCCGTTCGCTCACTCACGGGAATCGGTCGTTGGTTTTGCCGTTACAGTGAAAAGCTCCTCAGAGGCACCGCACGGAAAGAGCCATCCTTCCGTTGTACTTCAGTCCTGCACTTTCCTCTGGCCCGCGCACTCAGGTAATTTTACTGTTGTTAGTTTTTTTAAGGTTGAAAACAAAAAAAAGACGCCCAAAGATCGCCATCCTCCGCTAGGACCCTGGCTGGTTAAACCGCAAGGCTAAATAAATGTCCCGATTATTGGTTTAAAAGTTTAAAACAGAAGTTTGGCTGGTTTGGGACAGCCTTGCCGTTTATCCACGGATGGCAGTCCCCGGGCTTTCTTCTCTTTTTTTCTTTTTTTCTCTTCTTTTGGGGAATATTTTATTTGATCAAATAAAACTGAATCAGCCTATAAAGTATTAGGATTCGGATCGATTCATTCTGAATGGATTCAATACCATTTAATTCTGCTTTGATTTTATGATATAGAAGAAATTTATTTAACGATATAAAACACCCAAGTTGGGAACACCTTGTGAATTTCCTTCTCTGAAGTAGTTGACATTTGCATGAACGGATCAGCCTGTAATAAGGGTAATTCGGAATTAGAAAAACTTAAAACTTAACGCAAATGTTTGGCTTAAATGAAATCACCTGGAAGGAATTTATTCAGTTCCTAATTCTGCTTTTGCTAGCCTGGTATGCCCTGGTACTTCTGGTGGCCTGGTTTATATCTTTAAATGAACAAAGCAGCTTGTTTGAAGAAGATCATCCCACAAAAATGTCCTTTTCGGATGGATTAGAACCGATATTCGTGACATCCTCAGATTTCCCCTCCAAACTGATTTCTTCTATCTCCGAGAATTCTATACCACTTGAGGTAAGTGTCTATGAAGAAAACAGACCGGATGAAGGAATTCATATCGATTACCTGCTAAACGAAGTAACAGGAAAACTGGAAAAGCTGCTTCCCGGGATTCAATATCAATAATAACATTTAATCACAAAAAATTATGAGAAAGCAAATGCAGGCTATTTATCGTAGGGGCATGGCAGCTATAGCCATGCTGGTTTTGGGAGTGTATAACGCAATGGCACAAAGTTCAGCAGGAATCGATCAGGCGACCACGGAAGTTAATTCCTATGTGGATCCGGTGGCTAATCTGATCATAGCCATCGGAGCAGTAGTGGGCCTGATCGGCGGTGTACGTGTCTACATCAAATGGCAGAGTGGGGACCAGGATACACAAAAGGCAATAATGGGCTGGTTTGGCGCCTGCCTGTTCCTGATTCTGGTTGGTGTGGTAATCCGCTCATTCTTTGCTTAAAAAATTACCGGAGGGGAGAACCGGACAGTGTGACCAGGTAGTTATTGAGGGACGGTCCTGTATCGTTCCTCAATCTTCTCTAATCATCAAAACAAATAGAAAAAATGAAAGCGTACACCATCCAAAAAATAGATACCAACCTTTATATCAAAGGATTTTCAGGGCAACTGGTTTACCTGGCACTTTATGGAATCCTTGCGGCACTCATTCTCTTTGTAATCCTTTATATCGCTGTGGGAACTTTTGTGTCAGTAGTCGTTTGTGTACCTGCCTTTTTTGCCTGGCTCTACCGGTTAAACCGTATCCAGAAAAACTACGGACACCGGGGCTGGTATAAAAAACGGATTGCCCGCCAGCTCCCGGAGTTTATCACGATCAAACAACGCATTTATCAGTAGTAATATGAAACGAAGTCCCGGGAGGGACGAGTTACACGAGTTACGAACAAAATAAAATATAATAACGAGTGAAAGTAAAACCAATACAAATCAGTCTGCCCGTACTGGGGTTTGATGGTGATATTCTGATCTCCAATAACCTGGATATGGGAATCGGACTGCGACTATTTTTACCGGAGTTGTTGTCTTGCAGCACGGAAAAATTATACATGCTACACGATACCTTTCAGCGGGTAGTAAACATCCTTCCGGTAAATACCCTGCTACATAAACAGGATTTCTTTTTCCCCGAAGAATTTTCTACAAATAGCGATAGAGCACTGAAGAAAGGACCAGGTTTAACAGGAAACTATTTAAAACATTTTCAGGGGAGGAGGTATTTGAAACACGAATGCTACCTCTATGTGAGCTTGTTGAATACCGGCCTTTTAAAAAACTACCTGGGCTCTTCGCTGATCTTTTCACGCAAAGCACGGTTGGAAGAGGCGCGCTTGCATGAAAAGATCCGGGAACTGCAGACCAACCTGTCCTCGATCTTCCATCAGGCAGGAATAGAAAGTATACCGATAACCAGAGAACAAGCCATGGGGACAGCCTCGGAAATTGGCCTGATTGAACGCTATCTGACCTTGAATTTCATTGAAGGACAGCCCCTGTTGGGAGGAATTGATTTCCGGGACAGGTTAAGGGTGATGGACCGCTTTGTGGAAATTCTGAGTTTGAGTGACCATTCGCACTTGCCATCAGAAGTACGCCCCACAAGCGCCCATCCCCGCACCGGGTTGCCTGTGTCACTGGTATATCCGTTAAGCTGGCACCTGCCGTATTCACATATTACCAACCAGTTTATCTATGTGCCGGGACAGCAGGAAGTAAAAGCAGGACTGGAAGGCGATTACAAAAAGATCTACAGCCTGTCAAAATTTTCCTCAGAGAACAAGATCAATGCCGGGTTAATTGAAAATTTTCTGGACACCGTGCAAACCTCGGGAGAGAAGATCGTTAAGACCCATTTTAATGTGACACTGCTGGATACTTCGATCTCAAATTTGAAGAAAATCAAAAGCGAAACGGCCACAGCCTTTTCACTGATGAACTGTTTCCCTTACCAGCATACTTTTGATCTGCCGTTTTTGTTTTTTGCAGGTTTACCCTTCAGTACTCAGCTGCCGGAAACAGAACTGTTTCTGACGCAGGTACCACAAGCCTGCTGCCTGACCAATTTTGAAGGCGCGGTCAAGAACTCAGATTCTGCGTTTACTATTCACCTGTCGGACCGGATGGAAGGATGCCCGGTAAAGATCGATCTGTCGGATGAACCCATGAAAAAGCACCTGATCCATAACCGCAACAAAATCATTATCGGTGGATCGGGATCCGGAAAATCCTTTTTTACCAATCACCTGCTGCGGCAATATGCCGAAAGTAAAAACTGCCATGTTGTATTGCTGGATGTGGGACGCAGCTATGAAATCCTGACCCGTTATCTGGACGAGCGATTAAAGGATAAAGGCGGGGCGAAAATGATTGAGTTCTCAGAAACGAATCCCATTTCCTTTAATCCTTTTGTGGTGGATGGTTCACCGGACCTGGAACGCCGGCAAACTATTCTATCCGTTATTTACACCATTTACAAAGAACATCTTACCGAAATGGAAAAGGATGTTATTGCCTTTTCGGTGAATCGCTATTTTGAGACAAAACGAAAAAAGAAACGCTCGTTTAACGACTACTACGAGTTTTGCAAGGAGATCATTCCACGGCTTGCCGAAGAAGAATCCATTGAGTTTAACAGCAACGAATTTTTCTTTATACTGAGTAAATATTACAAGGGAGGAGAATACGATTACCTGCTCAATAAACCCATGCAAACCGACGAGTTTTTCTCTTGTCCATTTCTTGTTTTTGAGCTGGATGCAATCAAGGACCATCCGGTAATATTTCCGGTAGCCACACTGATTATCATGGATATTTTCCTGCAGAAAATGCGGAAGTTGAAGCGTACCCGAAAAGTGATCTGTCTGGAAGAAGCCTGGAAAGCCATAGCCACGCCACAAATGGCCGATTACCTCAAATATTTTTTCAAAACCATTCGCAAGTTTTTTGGCGAAGCCATGGTGGTAACACAGGAAGTGGATGATGTGATCTCGTCACCCATTATCCGTGATGCTATTATCAACAATGCCGATACCCGGATTCTGCTGGACATGGGGAAATTCAAAAACAAGTTCGATGAAATCAGCCGCTTCCTGGGATTAAATGCTTTTCAAAAAGAACAAATCCTGTCGATCAATAAAAATCTTCCATCCAACCGAAAATTTAAGGAGGTATTTATCTCCCTGGGAGAATATTCACGGGTGTTTGCCCTGGAAGTAAGCCGTGCCGAATACTACTGTTACACCACCGAACAAACCGAAAAGGAACAAGTGCTGGAACAGCTGATCGCAGACCAATCTATTCTTGAGATCTTAAAACAAATGTAAAACCATAAAAACAGAAAGAACATGAAAAATTTAATCGTATTCATTCTCATTGCCTTTCTTGGAGCAAACGCAAATACAAGCAAAGCTCAGACACCGGTAACGGATGTGGGAGCGGGAATTCAACGTGAAGCCCTTTGGACACAGGAAGAAGGAATCCTCTCAAAAATCAACCTTTACAATGTGCTGATCAAAGCCCTGAACGGAGATATCAAAGGGCTCACCGGAGAAATATTAGGCATTGATCAAAAAATGCTGGAAAGCCTGGAAAAGGTTTCCCTGCTGATTAAAGACTACAAGCGAATAAAGGAAACCAAAGACATCCTGCAGCAGATCATCGCCATCTATACCGACAAAGTCCCACTATTGGTACAGGACGGAAATTTTACCACCCAGCAGGCGGCTGCCATTGTTCAGAGTTTTGACCTGATACTGGATGATAGTAAAGCACTGGTTACGTCCATTCTAAATATCATCGTTAAAGACAACCTGTTTATGATGGATGATAAACAGCGTTACGATGCCATTAACGGAATCTACCTCAGTGTAAAACAACACTACGGAACAATCTGCTACCTGCACAACAAATTGAGATATGCTTCCTATTTGAAAAGCCATGACAGCGGCGATCTGGAAGGTTTTGCCATGTATTACAGTCTGTATCACTAATTCAACTCAGAACAATGAAACGAATAACAATACTGCTAATTATGGTTCTGCTGATTATCACAGCAACAAAAGAATCAAAAGCACAGATCATTGAGATCAAACCCTGGCATGGTTACTATCCCGAAATGGAAGGAACTTATCCGCTGACTTTTATTGCATTCACTGGATGGTTGATACCAATACCTCATGTTTTTGTGCGCACCTGGCCAACGCATTATTATGTAGAAGTGGGGGCACTGCCCGTTACCGATGGAGGTGAAATTGCCGGAGAACTAAAAACCGGTCTTTTACGATTGGTCGCCAAAGCCATCGAACGTAGCCAGATGAAAGGCAGACAGGAAGAAACAGAAGGAATAAAAGTCAATACCGATTTTACCCATCAGGTAAGTGATAAATTATTTGATGCCCGCTCGGATGAGCTGAGCGATATCTACCAATTGGCGGCACAGTTTATTAAACTCTATCAAAAAGTAAATAGGCTGGGTAAACTTAACAACTCAGCAAAAATTCATTCGATCTATGAGAAGGAAGCTGATCAGCTATTAATGCAGTTTTTGATGGTGAACTTGTTTCAAGCCGATCATGGAAGCAAGCTGGATGCTTTTACAAAAATTAGCAGGGAGATGTGGAACCTGCTGGGAGAGCTGGATTACACCCACGGGAAGCTGCTCTTTTTTAACAGCTACAACAGGCAACCACTGAGCTATTCATTTTTAAGCAAATAAGCATTTAACTGCAAAACAAATCAGTTATGATATTACAAGTAATTACAACTAATGATTTTTTCTCATTTACCGATACGCTGGTGGATTCCGGTGTTAACCATGCCCGTATCCTGGTGGATATGGCGCGAGCCATTGGCGGGATTGCTGCCTTCTTTTACATCGCTAAACGGATATATGAGCAACTGATCGCAGATAATCCGGTATCGATTCTACCATTGCTACGACCTTTTGCGCTGGTATTGGTGATCACTTTTTGGGGGCCTTTTGTGAATCTGTTACTTGCCCCCACAAAAGGATTGACCCATTTATCGGAGGCTGTTTATGCTGATAAAAAGCACATCGTAAAAGAGCGGCTGGAAGACAAACAACAAGCCATTCTCTCCACAGATTTGCCCTTGTTCTATGAGAACGAAGAAAAGGAAGCTGATCTCTGGGACAAGGGAGTAAACCTGATCCTGACTACCTATAATATTTTTAGTGGAAGGGCGATTCAAAATCAGATCAACTTTTATATCATGGATGCCACGCGGCAATTGCTGGAATCCTTTTTTGAAGTTTTGGTCTACCTAATTGCTTTTCTGCGCACGGTATTCTGTGTGCTGCTTGTGATCTTCGGACCGCTGGTCTTTGCCCTGTCCATCTTTGATGGTTTTCAGGATAACTATCTGCAATGGATCGCAAGGTTTATCAATGTCAATCTTTATCTGCCCATAGCCCTGCTGATTCTTTCCATCGTACAGGAGATCCTGATCTATGTATTGGAAATGGAAATTGCTCAGATCAATGCCATGCTGATCTATGAGCCCAAACTGTTTTTTGTCTCCAACCTGATTGTTCCGGTATGCGGAATCATCGGAATGGCCATGGTCCCCAAAATCTCATCATGGATCATCCATGCCTCGGGAACAAATTCAGGAGGAGGAAGACTGGTGCGAACAGCAGCGGTGATGGCAATAACCAAAGGAGCAATGAAATAACAGGCCATGCCTGTGATGTGAATTGAGGGACATTTGATTTTCAATCATGGCAGGAAACAAATATGAATCTATTAATTATTACTAAAAATGCATAAACAATTTGATATACAGCGTAAGTTCCGCTTTATCGTTTACGTACTGGTTTTGATCAGCCTTTCGCTTATGGGAGTGAGCAGTTACATCTTCTATGAGTCAGTGCAGCTGGTAGAACTTTCCAAAGAGAAAATTTATGTACTTGATAATGGAAAATCATTGCTGGTCGCTCTACGGGAGGATATCAGTGAAAACAGGGATGCCGAAGCCCGGGATCATGTAAAACGATTCCATGAACTGTTTTTTACCCTGGAGCCGGATAAAACCTACATCGAAAACAATGTCAGGGAAGCCCTGTATCTGGCAGACCGGAGTGCCATGGAGCAATACCAGGCCTTTAAGGAGAATAACCTGTATAACCAGGTAATCGCTTCAGATATCAGCATGACCCTGCAGACTGATTCAATAAAGCTGGATTTTTCTGCTTATCCCTATCGCTTTACGTTTACCGGCAAGCAAAAAATCGTTCGAAAATCCAACATTACCATCCGCAGCTTAAAGACCTCCGGTTACCTGAGAAACATCTCCCGCACGGATAATAATCCACATGGTTTTTTGATGGAAAGCTGGCAGATCGATGAAAACAAAGACCTGGAAAGCATCCGAAGAAAATCTTTCTAAAAACTTCAACAATGAATAATAAAAACAACATTCAACATCCGAAAGATCACAGCCGTTTTACCCGCTGGGTAAACGATCTGGACGATAAAGACAAAAACCTTGATCCATTGAAACGAAAAAGCAAATGGATTTTGATCACTGCCTTTCTTTTTGCCCTGTTCGCTATCTCTTTTATCTGGTTCCCGACCGGAAAGGTAAAACCACATCAGGTGGAAGCACCATTGGCCGGACCAATAATCAATGCACCAACAAACAGCGGTAGCTCCGCTTTTGAGTTACCCGTTGATTCATTTGAAAATCAATTAAAACATTATATCAATGAAGGAATATCTGTTAAAAAATAAAGCGCTGTTCATTCTTCCGCTGGTTCTGATTCCATTTGTTATCCTGATCTTTTATGTGCTGGGGGGAGGAACAGAGGTTGAAGAAGATAGAGAGAAGAAAGCCAAAGCCTTAACTGAAG
>NZ_JBFHGM010000066.1:0-20416 GCF_041583095.1 Draconibacterium sp. | reverse complement strand
TACCTCGGCGTATCGCATTTCAATCCACGCATTTTCGTTGTTAAAGTATTGCCCAACGGTTGCCGGATCCTGGTATTTTATAATGTAATAACCGTTTTTAGTACCGTTCCATGCCTCGATTGGACCCTGGCGGGTATCAACTCCGGCAGTTTGTGTACCATCGGCTGCAATATAATATCCGGTTTGAACACGATTGTCCGGATCGAATGCTACTGCATCTGTTGGGCGTTGGATCCATGGTGCTCCATCAAAAAGAACAGTAGCGTAAAAGCGTGGTTCTCTACCTACGTATGGATTGATTTCAGGATCTGCTGCTAATTCAGCCGCTGTAGCTTCGCGTAATTCTTCATCACCCGGGCTGTATTTATCCCAAACGAAAGGACTTCCATCGGCCATCTCGAATTCGCGAACGGCAAGTTCGTTCGGACCATTGTTTCCCCAGTTGTGGTAACCATTCGGTCCCCACCATCTGTTTTGAGTGGTTCTGTTACCCTGAGCCTGCAAGTGTTGCACACCCCAGATAGCTTCATCATTCCATGCTCCCTTTTGGGTGAAAATGTTAAAGAAGTTTTCAGAATAAGCTTCAATATCTTCTTCTGTTAATGAAGAAGGAGGATCGTCGGTTCCACCTGTTAAAGAGTAATCTCCATAGTTCCCGTCCATGATTCCTTTGGCAATGGTTTGCGCCTGAGTCAGTAATGACTCTCTGCTGTGCGACTGGAACGAAACCAGCGGATCATTCTCATATCCACCATGCATCAATTCACCTGTACTCCAGCTTAAAATACGTGATTTTAAAGCTGCAGCAGCACCTTTGGTAGCGCGTCCCTGTTCCATATCATCTTTTGTTGGAAGTCCGGCAATTGCTTTGTCAAGGTCGGCTAAAATAAAGTCAAGAGTTGCATCTAATGAAGATCTTTCAATTGACAAGAAATCTTCACCTAGTTCAAAAGGCTGGTCAACCAGAACCAAACCACCGTAAGAGCGCATTAAGTTTACATAGTCGAAAGCACGGATAAAATAAGCTTCGGCAATGTATGTAGCCAGTTGTAGTTCTTCTCCAGCATTTTCGGTAGGAACATTTTCTGCATTTGCAAGAAATACGTTTACATTTTTAATATTGCTGTATAATCCCCAGGTAATCCAGTTAAAACGCCAGTTTCCAAAGTGTCCCAATTCATCAGGGCTCATAATACCCTTTACAAAGGGGTAGCCTGCCGGACGGTGAATACACATCATTTCGTCGGTGGCTCCGGCCAATAGGTCTTCTCTTAATCCCAATAGCATATTGTTATCAACACCAATATAGTCGTAACATCTGCCCAAATATGCTTTTGTTAGGTTTAAGTCTTCAAAAACAGATTCCTCGTTAAAAGCATCAACCGCCTTTTGGTCGAGAATATCGTCGCATGATGTTGTTGCAATAATCAGCGTCAACACCAGTATCGAACCTAATATTTTTTTCATATTCTTCATTTTTCAAAATTCATTAATTACTAAAATGTAACTTTAACACCAAGAGCCAGTGTTCTTACAGCCGGATATTGCATTGGAGCTCCAATTTCCGGATCGAAGTTCTTTTGAGCAGCATAAATCAGGAACAGGTTGTTTCCTGCGAAATATACCTGGGCTCTTGAAATTCCCAAATCGCCAAATACAGAATTTGGAATGGTATAGGTAAGAACAGCATTTTTCAAACGGCAATACGCCATATTATCCAGATGGTAAGTACTCATATTGTTATCAAACGACCAATACAAGTCATCACGGTTGTAGGCTCTTGCCACATCGGTGTTTCTGTTTTCAGGTGTCCAACGGTCGTCGAAACTCCATTGGAAGTAGTTACCTGCTTCACCACGACGTCCATCCGAAATGTTCATTCGGTAATATTTTCCCTGACCTTGAGCCAGTAATGATAGGTGCCAGTTTTTGTAGTCTAAGTCAACCGATAAACCATAACTTACTTCCGGCATATCTGTTTGGTCTACAAGAATCCGGTCGTCGCCGGTAATCGATCCGTCACCATCCACATCGCGGAAAATAACATCACCTGGTTTGGCGTTGTCCCAGTGCGGATATCCGTTAACAGCTGCCTCATCGGCAAAAATGCCGATAGCATCGTACATTAACCAGGCTCCGTAAGGGTGTCCGGTACGTTGTTGCCATGGTTCTGCTCTTTCCGGCTCGTCCATAAATACCACTTCGTTGTGGTTATAAGAGAACTGACCGGTAAGGTCAAGACGAAGGTCGGAAGTAATATTTTTGTGGTATCCGGCTTCCAGCTCAAAACCGCGGTTATCAACTTCTGCAATATTCTCATCAGGTAATGCCAATCCTGTAAATTGCGGTACTGAAGCATCTCTTGAAGCTAAAATATCAGAACGTTTGCTGTAGAAAACATCTGCATCGAATGAGAATAAGTTATCAAGAATTTGCGATTCGAAACCAAGATTGTAAGTAGTTTGTTTCTCCCAGGTAATATTTGGGTTTGCCACTCCATCTTGTTGAACAACTGTTTCAACTTGTTTTCCTGAGCCCATGGTTAAACCCGTTCCCAGAATATATTTATTCATGAACTGGAAAGGATCACCCGGGTCCATACCCATTTTTCCGTACGATGCCTTCAGTTTGAAGTAGTTGATGGCCGATAGATTATTTTGCCAGAAACTTTCTTCCGAAGCTCTCCATCCCAACATTAAACCAGGGAAATTACCCCAACGGCTATCTGGAGGGAATTTTAAAGAACCATCGCGACGGAACAGTGCTTCCACTAAATATTTTCCTGCATAGCTATAGTTGGCACGACCAATAATTGATTTACGTGCATAAATCCAACTCCAGCCCCAGTTATCTTTATCGGTATCGGAACCGGCATCAATAGTTTGTACAACGTCAGAGATGTAGTATTTACGGAAAGCTCCCATTTCATTTCGGCTTTGGTCTATCTGTTCATAGGCTCCGAAAATTGAGAATGAATGTTCGCCAAAATCACGTGCATAGTTAAAATTGAAGTTGGCTAACTTTCGAATTTTTCTTTGGTAGGTTTCTGCAAGTTCAGGAGAAGAGTATCCTCGTTTCGCAGGAGTTAAATCCATGTCGATAATATAACCTTCTGAGTCATAGGTTGCTGAGGCCTCGTTTTCAGTGTATAGTGTCCATGGTTTACGGAATTCTTTTCTGTACCAGTTTGATACATCGTATGAATAATATCCGCTAAGCGTTAAACCTTTAATCGATGGCGGTGCAATTGTGGCCTTAAAAGTTAACTGGTTGATGTAGTCTTTCTGGTCGTCGTAACCACCTTCGAAAGTAGAAGTTACAACAGGGTTATCACCATATTCAATATCCGGTCCCGGTAATCCGTTTGGCCAGAATGACCAACGCGTAGGAAGCAAGCGGGTTGACTGGCCGTAAATATCACCTGCACCTTTTGTTGGGTACAATTTGTTATTTAAGAAACCCGCGTAATCAATCGATGTGGTTAACCAATCGGTAATAGGAAGTTCCAGTTTTGCACGCAGGTTGTATTGCTTATAATTGGTTGATTCCTGCTTGTAAATAGCTTCTTCGTTTTTGTAACCCAGTGAAACGTAGTAGTACATTCCGTTAGTACCACCATCGATACTAAAGTTATGTTTGCTGGTAGTTGTCCAGTCGTCTACTAAGTCGCCTACCCAGTCGCTATTGGGGTGTTTCCAGGGGTCTCTGCCGCTGTAAAACAATGCGATGTCCTCATCAGAATAAGTACGCTCTTTGTTTTCGTAGTCCTGGTATTCACTCAACATAGTGGCATAATCGCCGGCGTTAGTTACTTCAGGAAGAATAGTTGGAGTCATAAAACCCTGGTAGAACTGGTAGTTTAATCTTGGTTTTCCTGATTTTCCTTTTTTGGTTGTTACAAGAATAACACCGTTAGCTGCAGATGAACCGTAAATGGCAGCCGATGCATCTTTCAGTACCGATACACTTTCAATATCCACAGGGTCAACATCGCCCAGCGAACGACCAGGGATTCCATCAATTACAACAAGCGGAGCAGTAAGCTCAGGATTGTCATTACGGTCTCCTAGTGTGGTACGACCACGCACAAGAATAGTAGCGTTACTCTGTCCCGGCTCACCGGTTGTTTGAATACCGGTAACACCACTCATACGACCCGATAGTGTGTTGGTAACGTCGGCAGCAGGAATAGCTTCAATTTGCTCACCGCTAACCGTTGCAACCGAACCTACCACATTTGCTTTTTTCTGAGAAGCATAACCTACGGCAATAACTTCTTCCAAACCAATGGCTTCAGCCTCCAGGGTTACGTCGATGTTTGTTTTGTTGCCAATGTTTATTTCCTGAGCTCTCATTCCCACGAATGAAAAAACCAGAGTTTTGGCGTCAGCAGGAATACCTGTTAAATTGTAGTTACCATCTATATCGGTAACAATACCAACGGTTGTTCCTTTTACAATTACCGATACACCTGGAAGAGGCATACCTTCTTCGTCGACAACAGTACCCGAAATTGTTTTTTCCTGAGGATTGTCAGATTTGGTAACAGATGGTACCTTGCTGGCTTCAGGATAAACAATAACTTGTCGGTCAATTACCTGGTAAGCAAGCTGGTGTTGTGGTAAAATTTCATCTAAAATTTCTTCAACACGTGCATCTTCAGTCGTTACCGACACTTTTTGATTGTCGTTTACAACATCGTTGTTGTAAACAAATTTGAACTCGCTTTGATCAGCGATGGTTTGAAATACCTCTTTCAGGCTGGCCTTTTTCATTTTTAAATCGAACTTAATCGATTCGGAATACGTGCTGGCCTGTACACTAACAACAATCGCCAGTAACAATGCCATAGTGACACCTGCTACGCGACGAAATTTTGTTAGCCATCCCGATGAATGGGAAAGCTTAGCATGATTGCATTTTTCCATACAATAATAGTTTAGTTTGTTAAACAATAAAATTTAGTTCATTTAAATCTCCCGATTGAAGAGTTGATCAGACTCACGAAAAGATTTTGCGTTTTGTTCTTAATTCATCATTTTTAATCGTGTCTCTTTTTTTATTTATTCTATAATTATTCCGTTGGTGTTTATTTTGTATTCAAATGTTTTGGCAACACTCAGTAATTCGAGAATTTGTTCAAGTGATTCTTCTTCAAACTCCCCTGAATATTTCAGCTTTCCGGTAACTGAGTCGGCAACAAAAATCCGTGTTTCAAAATGGCGCTCCAGTTTTTTCGAAATGCTAAACAAATCTTCATCATAAAACCGCAATATCCCATCGCGCCATTGAGCCGGTTTGCCTAAATCAGTGTGCAATAATTTCATTTTTCCGGTGCTGGTGTTGTAATAAGCACGATCGCCCGGATTTAAAATGGCAGCATTGTTATTTGTATTCGGATTTAGCTGAACTTTTCCTTCGTATAACGAAATCTCATGAATATCGTCGGTAGGGTAGGCTACCACATTAAAATGGGTTCCCAAAACCTTAGTTTTAAGGTTCGAGGTTTCAATAATAAAAGGTTTTTCGGCATCCGGTGCTACTTCAAAATAAGCTTCACCAAACAGGGTTACTTCTCTTTTGTCGCCAATAAATGGTTCGCTGGCAATTAACAACGACGAGGAGTTTAACCATACCTTCGTTCCATCACTTAAGGTTACTGTTTTAATTTCTTTGGCTTTGCAACTGTACTGGTTTAATGTTGGAGCCTGCTTCTTTTCTATCAAATAGTTTATAGAAAAGGCCATTGATACAACTAATAATACAGAAGCTGCAATTCCGATCCATTTCCAGTCATTGGTTTTCGGACTTTGATGATATGTGAATCCGAGCTTTTTTTCAGTTTGCTGTATTATGGAATGTTTTTTTGCTTTTGGGAAATATTTCCTCCAGAAGGTATTAATAATGGAATATTTTCGCGCAATAGATTTATGTTTGTCCAACTCATTGTTAAGAAGTCCATCTTCTTCTTCGCTGATGGCTTCTGTTAGCTTTTTAACAATGAGCTCGTAGGTATTGTCTTTGTTCGTCATCTTTTGTCTTTCTACCTAAAAAGACGTTTGTAATTTATACTATACCTAATTCAACAATAAAAAAATCAATAAATATTACTCTTTATTTAAAATGGAAGGGAAAAACGTAATTACGCTGAACGCATATTACCAGATGAAGGAGAATAAACTGGCTTGTTTTAACGGTGAATTTTTTGCTTTCTTTTTCTTGTCGATGCCTAGTGCCTCGGTTATTTTTTTTAGTGCGGTAACCAGGTGGTTATTTACCGTTTTTTCCGAAATGTCCATTATTGAGGCAATTTCACGGTGTTTAAAGCCATTTATTTTTGCAAGAGAAAAAGCTTCTCTGCATTTAGGAGGCAGTTCGCTAATGGCTTCGTGAATTTTATTCAACATTTCTTTTTCTATCGTCTCATCATCATTGCTTTCTACTGCGGGGAATAAAAAATCGTTGTATTCATCGATGAATACAATTTTTTCATTTTTCATTTTCCGTATATGAGACAGGCAGCTATTTTTTACTGCTATAAAAAGGTAGGATCTGATGTTTTGGATATTGGGCAGTTCTGACCGTTTATGCCATATTTTAACATAAACATCGCTTATCAGTTCTTCCGCAATTTCCTGATTGCGTACAAAACTTAAAGCATACTGAAGTAATTCATCAGAGGTGACTTCCATTAACAGTTGAAAGCTTCTGGTATTTCCTTCGGCAATTAACAGTTTCGTTTTTTGATCGTTTAGCATCTAGTTTTTGCAAGTTGTGCAGGTCATTTTTAAAGGAGATGCACTTTAGTTTAATGGAAAATAAAAGTAATGAACCTGAATGTAAAAAAAAAGGATTTTTTTTAAAAATGATTTAGCTAGTTAGATGAAATTGTTTTGTAGTTACCATAAATAGTAGCTTTTGGTTGTTTGGCAACCGTTCGGTACTGGTAGGTAAATTTTTTGTTTTTTACCGGAATTCTAAACATAAATAAGTTATCCTCGATTTCCAGGTTTTTTGTTTCGGTCCATTCGTTAGAATTAAGTTCATCAATAAATTCAGGACGCGGGCGATATTGAAAACAAACTTTAAGATTTTCCGGATCGCCCTGTTCAATAATTTTACCGTTGAACTGTATATAGCTCGCTCCGCCTGATTGTATTATCTCGGCCTCTTCGGTAACCACTACTGACGGAGTAAAGGCAGGCCGGGCATTGGTGATTTTTAATACAAGAGGGTAGTTCCATTTATGATTATTGTATAAACGCTGTGCTCGCACACACGAAATATGCAAACCGTCTTCTTCCTGTTTGAAAAATGTCGTGGCATTGAGGTCATGCATGTATTCAACGCGTTTTCCCGATTGCCCTAACACTTCAACGTTGGTATTTTCGGTAATGCTAACCGATTTCAAAACAAATTCGCGGCGTTCGCCACGTGCCCATTCCGTTTGTTTAGTCATTATTGCATATAGTGTTTTTTCTTCCGGTTTCCAGGTAAACCATATATTTTCTTCGTTCGGAATAATCCAAGGTTTTGTGGCCTCAATTGCTTCGCCGTTTACAAAATTCCAGGCAGCAATTTCGCGCAGCAGGTTTTCCTGTTCTTCGGGAATTTCACCACTTGGTTTTGGCCCGATGTTGAGCAGTTGGTTGCCTCCTTTAGCACGTGTCTCAACCAAAATCTCAATTAGCCGGGTACCGGTTTTATAGGCCTCGTTAGCCGGTTTGTAAGCCCATTGTGTCCCCATGGTTAAACAAGCTTCCCACGGATCGCGAAGTGTGGCACCAGGCAATGTTTGTTCCGGTGTTTCCATGGCGCCGCGGGTTATCACAACATCGGGGTGAAGCTCCCAGGCTACTTGTTTGCATCTCTCAACCAGGAGTCCTTCGCCTCCATCGTAGAAAAGAATATCGATATCGCCGTATTTGGCCATTAATTCAATGGTTTGAAGTTCGTTCAGTTCCGCATATTTATTCATAATATGTTGTGGAATATCGTTGATATTTGTGCGGTGAATTTCAATTCCGTTTTCATACAGAAAATGAAAGTCTTCAGGTGAAAAATAAAATCCAACTGCCAATCCTGCTTCTCGTGTAGCTTCAACATACTCTTCTAACAGGTCCTTTTTATAAGGTGTATTGGTAATGTTAAAGTTGGTGGTTTCGGTGTCCCACATGCAAAAACCAGAGTGGTGTTTTGTTGTAAACACAATGTATTTCATTCCGGCCAATTTGGCTAGTGTTGCAATTTCTTTTGCATCAAAATCTTTTGGATTAAACGTTTTTGGAAGCTCGTTAATGTAACGGTCAAGGTAATCTTCAGATGCACCAACCATCGAGTGGCTGATTACAATTCCCAACTGGCTGTCGAAACTAAAATGCACGAATAGGCCAAAACCAAGATCACGAAACCATTCAACACGCTCGGGTTTGTTTAGGTTTAGTACTTCGTTGTTTGTTGTTTGCGCCCATAGAGCTAACGAGAATGAGAGTAACAGAAATGTTATGCCTGACTTTATCATTGTAAGATAGATTGATGTTTTAAGGACTGTTAATGTACTAAAAAATAACAGGCGTACAAGCTTAAACCCGAAGCATGTTTTTATTCAAAATTGCAATGTTTTACTAATCAGATTCATACGATTTTTTCGCGATAAAATAAAACCATATTGATTACATAAATATATAATTTCTATTAAAATGCTACATTTGTAATATGTAGTACATTAAACGCATTTACTACTTGACCAAAATTTACGATAATGGATGAAATCTTTAGAAAAATCGGAAGCAAGTTAACGCTGAGCCAAAAAATTGAACGAAGAATTGAAGCTGCAATTCGCGAAAAAAAATTGCCCGTAGGATCAAGGTTGCCAACCGAGAGAGAATTGTGCGAATCGTTTGGTGTTAGCCGAACAGCATTACGCGAAGCATTACGTCGTTTAAGTGCGCGTGGGCTTATAGAAATTACAAAAGGTAGTGGAATGACTGTTACCGGGTTAAAGATTGATGACGCCATTGAAAACCTGAACTTGTATTACGACATGCAATTCGATCATAACCTGATTGCACAAATTATTGAAGTGCGCAGGTTATTTGAGCCCGAGATTGCCGGACTGGCAGCCAAACAACGCACGCAAAACGACTTAAGCGATATTCAGGATAATATTGAAGCTTTTAAAGCCTGTAATCCCGATAATATTCAAATGGAGGCCGACCTGGATAATAAATTCCATTTGCTGATTGCCAAAGCAACGCATAACCCGATTGTACAGATCTCGATGGAGCCTATTTATTCGCTTCTGCCTCGCATGCGAAACCTGATTTATGCGAACGTAGAGGGAGAAAAGGACATTACACTCGAGTATCATCTGAAAATATTTGATGTAATAAACAAACAAAAAAGCGACGAGGCAGCTGAGTTGATGAAAGTACATTTGCGTCGAACAATGGAAATTTACCAGAAATACCTGCATAACTCGTACTAGTATACACCCGTTTTATGAAATTTTTGCAAGGAGTATTTTTTATAGGTGTGGCATTACTGGTTTTTGCCTGTCAAAGTAGAAAAGAGGAAGTGTTCAACTATCAAAATTATTTATCGCAGGGAAAATTCAAAGAAGCTGAAAGCGGGTTGAATCAACAACTTTCTGCTGATCCGCAAAATGAACAATTAATGATTCAGCTGGAAACCATCCGGCGTATCCGAAAAGAGTTTCCTTACACACGGGCCGAAGTAAAAGAACAGTTACGTAAATGCTTTCCGGATTTAACAGAAGAAGATCTGACCCAATGGGAAAATGCCAGACAGTTGGAGATGCGCATTATAGATGGTGAAAAGCGTTATTTTTCAAGGGCAGTCAGCAATTTCTTTCGTTTAAACGAAGCCGCCGGAAAGATTAGGGAAGAAAAAAACGGAAAAGCTTACGATGGTGTGGAAGATTTTCAACAAACCGTTATTCCGCAGTGGTTTGAAAAAACTATTGAGCCGCGAAAGCCTTTCAGTCCGCAACGAATTAAAGTAAATTATACGATTACGCTCGACGCCAATGCAGTGCCGTCAGGCGAAGTGGTAAAATGTTGGTTGCCTTATCCGCGAACCGGATCGCAGCGTTTGCCAAAGGTCGAATTTTTGGAGGCCAGCCAGGAGGATTATACAATTGCTCCGAACGAAACCATGCAGCGAACCGTTTATATGGAGAAAAAAGCGGTGGAAGGTGAGAAGACGGTTTTTCAATTCTCCTATATCTTTGAAACTGCAGCGCAGTGGTTCAATATTAAACCGGAAGATGTAAAGGTTTACGATAAAAACTTGGAGCTTTATAAAAAATACACCGCCGAACGTTTGCCGCATATTGTGTTTAACGACCAGATAAAATCATTAGCTAAAAATATTGTTGGCAACGAAATAAATCCGGTAAAGCAGGTAGAAATGCTGTATTATTGGATGAACAATAACATTCCGTGGGCCGGTGCGCTCGAATATTCGGTTATGCCTTGTATTCCGTGTTATGTGCTCGAAAATATGCATGGCGATTGCGGTATGCAAACTTTTTTGTTTTTGAGTATGGCTCGTAGTCTTGGAATTCCGTGTAAATGGCAAAGCGGCTGGTATTTATTGCCGCAAACCAAAAACCTGCACGACTGGGCCGAGGTGTATTACGAAGGAGTGGGCTGGGTGCCGGTTGATCCCTCGTTTAAGTTGATCGATTCGGACGACCAGCGAATAAAAGAGTTTTACCTGAACGGGCTGGATTGTTACCGACTGGTGGTAAACGATGATTTTGCCTGCGAACTGGTTCCTCCTAAAAAGTTTTATCGAAGCGAACCTTTTGATTTTCAGCGGGGAGAGCTGGAATGGGAGGGTGGTAACCTGTATTTTGATACATGGGATTATCATCTCGAATTAGAATATTTGCCGGCTACCGAAAACTAATTGTATCTTGATGTTAAGTATGAATTTTTCGAGTGATAATTCTTCGGAAAAATCACTTTAAAATCTATATTTGTAATATGTAATACAAATTTGGCAAGGCATGAAATTTACTCACATTATTTTTCTATTCTTTTTGGTTATGGCATCTTGTACGCAACAACAACAATCATCTGACATTGAACAGCAAATTGATCAGTTGATCGATCAGCAAATTAAAGATAAACGCGTAGACTATTGTAAGATAAATGTTTCGTTTAACGATGGACAGCCGGCAATTACCGGAGTCACAGTTTCGAAAACTACTTTTGATACCTTAAAAACGTTTGCATCAGAAAATGGATGTGATTTTTCTGTTGACCTGTTACCTGATGACGCTTTCGGCGAAAATCCATGGGGCGTTGTTACAATCTCCGTTTGTAATATTCGGAGTAACTCAAGGCATTCGGCCGAGATGTTGACGCAGGCCATTATGGGAACTCCCGTTAAGGTTTACCGCAAAGAGGATGGCTGGTATTTAATTCAAACGCCCGACCGTTATTTTGGCTGGGTTGATGGTGCCGGAATTGCCTTAAAAAGCAATAGCGAAATGGCCGAATGGAAAACGTTTAAGAAAGTACTTTACAAAAATCAATATGGTTTTGCCTATGCCGAAGCGGATGCTAAATCAAACATTGCAACCGACCTGGTACTTGATAATCTGCTAAGTGTGGTGGATGAAACAGCTGGATTTTATAAAACAGTTTTGGCCGACGGTCGTGAAGCTTTTGTGAAAAAGGACGAATGTATGGGCCTTGCTAATTGGTACAATAAAAGTGTTGTCGCAAAAGATGTGCTGGCAACGGCCGAAAAATTTATGGGCGTTCCGTATTTGTGGGGCGGTACCTCGGCGAAAATGGTCGATTGCAGCGGTTTTGTAAAATCGGCTTATTACAATTATGGAGTAATTTTGCAGCGCGATGCATCGCAGCAAACGCTATACGGAGAGTTGGTTGATACACAAAATGGCTACGAAACTTTAGAAGCCGGCGATCTGGTGTTTTTCGGACGAAAAGCTACCGAAGACCAACGTGAAAGAGTAACGCATGTTGGATTGTGTTTGGGCGATCAGGAGTTTATCCATGCATCGGGGAAAGTGCGTATAAATAGCTTGAACCGCAACAGCGAAAAATATACCGAACATTACGAAAAAGGTTTTGTACGTGCCCGCCGTATTATCGATAACGTTGATGGCGACGGAATTGAGTGGGTAGTCGACAACACGTTTTTCAAACAGGTTTTACCGGAATAACATCAAGAATCAGAACACATGCAATTAAGTTTTAAACCTTTTGAACTTCAGTTAAAACATACTTTTACGCTGGCTACAAGTTCGCGAACAACCACGCCTGTAATGTTGGTTGAATTGGAGCACGGCGGGCTAACTGGATATGGAGAAGCTTCAATGCCGCCTTATTTGGGCGAATCGCACGAAACAGTTACCCGCTTTTTGAATAAAGTGAACTTGTCGGGATTTAACGATCCGTTCCGTATGGATGAGATTCTTGAATATGTGGATCAGCAGGAGCCGGGAAACCGCGCAGCAAAAGCCTGTATTGATATTGCTTTGCACGATTTGGTGGGTAAAATATTGGGGCACCCCTGGTATAAAATCTGGGGATTAAAACCTGAAGATACGCCATACACAACCTATACTATTGGTATCGACACGCGCGAAGTGGTAATTGAAAAAACCAAAGAAGCCGCCGAGTTTAAAATGCTAAAGGTTAAAATGGGGCGCGATAACGACAAAGAGCTGATTGAAACCATTCGTTCGGTTACCGATGTGCCTTTGTGTGTGGATGTAAACCAGGGATGGAAGGATAAACACGAAGCACTCGACATGATTCACTGGATGGATGAAAAAGGGATTGTTTTTGTCGAGCAACCCATGCCAAAAGAACAGCTGGACGATATGGCCTGGTTAACGGCGCACAGCCCGCTGCCAACTATTGCAGACGAAGCTTTTCAACGCATTCACGATATTCCGAAATTTAAAGATGTGTACTCCGGAATAAATATCAAACTGATGAAAAGTACCGGAATGCGCGAAGCAAAAAAGATGATCGATGTAGCGCGGGCACTTGATATGAAGGTTATGATCGGCTGTATGACTGAAACCTCCTGCGCTATTTCTGCGGCCTCGCAATTGTCTCCACTTTGTGACTGGGCCGATCTCGACGGTGCATTGCTGATTACCAACGATGTTTTTGAGGGGATGAAAGTGATCGACGGTAAAGTTACCCTGTTCGATCAACCCGGAATTGGTGTAGTTAAACGCTAAGCGCATTTACAAAAAAAAGAACCGAAAAAACTGATGACTCAGTTCTATTCGATTCTTATCTTTCGCATAGATTGTAATCTGTCCTAAACAGATTTCTGTCCTGATTTTTTGTAATTATCGAGTACGGCCCGAACTGATCCGTGTAAGAGTAACAGGCGTTTGGCTTCTTCAAATTCAATGCCAAGTTCGTCAACGATCATTTTCGATCCGCGTTCAACCAGCTTTTTGTTCGTTAGCTGCATGTCAACCATTTTGTTGCCTTTTACGCGGCCCAGTTTAATCATCAGCGAGGTGGTGATCATATTCAGCACCATTTTTTGCGCTGTTCCGGCTTTCATTCTTGTACTTCCGGTTACAAACTCGGGGCCTACAATCGGTTCGATGGCAATTTTTGCCACCCTGGCAATTTCCGAGTAAGGGTTACAGGTGATACAGGCGGTAAGCAATCCGTTGTTATTGCCATCTTGCAAGGCACCAATAACATATGGTGTACCTCCTGAGGCTGCAATCCCAACGATGGTGTCGCGCTCGTTTACCTGAAACTTTTGAAGATCTTCCCAACCACCGTGAATATTATCTTCGGCGGCTTCAACAGCCTTGCGAATGGCACGGTCGCCACCGGCAATAAGGCCGATTACAACGCCATCGGGCATACCGTACGTTGGCGGTATTTCCGATGCATCAAGAATTCCCAATCGTCCGCTGGTACCCGCACCCAAATAAAACAATCGACCGCCTGATTTAATGCGCTCAACAAGTTGGGTGACTAATTTTTCTATCTGTGGAATTTCTTTTTGTACGGCAATATGAATTTTTGCATCCTCGTTGTTAATTCCGGTTAACAGTTCTTCAACTGTCATCTGGTCGAGGTTGTCGTATAAAGATGATGATTCTGTGACCCTCATTTTTCTTCTAAATTGGTATGGAACTTTTTAAGTCCGTTTATAGGTTTATCAATAATATTTCCGATCTCTATTTTTCGGTTGAACGCGACTTCTTTAAGTAAATCTGAATAGTGGTACGCAATCGACCCCACAAAGTTTACCGTGTAGTTTTGATAGTCGTTATAGCGCTCAATATTCCGAAAAAAGAAATCAGTAAAACTTCTTTTTATCAGATTCTGAACGTAAATGTGATTTCTGTTTTTACTCAAAAATTCTGAAAATTTAGCCAGGTAGCGACTCGGGTATTCCTGGCGATAAACTGCGTTTAAAACATCTGCCATCTCCAGGTGCAGTTCGTTTTCCATTTTTTGTTTCAGATCTTCGGGAACGGCGCGTTTAAAATAGTCGTTCAACAGAAGTTTACCCAGGTAAGCACCGCTTCCTTCGTCGCCAAGAATAAAACCCAGCGTAGGCACTTTGTCAATAATCTCCGATCCGTTGTAAAGGCACGAATTGGTTCCGGTGCCCAGAATGCAGGCAATTCCTGATGATTTTCCCAACAGTGCGCGTGCCGCTCCTGTAATATCGTCTTCAACAGTTATCGATGCTTTTGGAAATACTCTTTTCAACGCATCCGAAACAACGCGGTCGGTTTTGCCTTTTATGCAGCCCGCACCATAATAATGTACTTCGCTTACCTCTTCTTTTTGATCGTTTGTAAATGTGCTTGAAAGAGTGGCAAAAATTTCTTCGGTTTGCTGGAAAAAAGGATTAATTCCAGGTGTGTTAATTATAAATTCTTTTTCAGGACTAATAAATAACCAATCGGTTTTTGATGAGCCGCTGTCTGCTATTACAATCATTCGGATACTATTGGTTTATTTTCAGAAATTTTCTGTCGCAAATGTACAAAATCTTTTCTGAATTGGTAATATGTAATACAAATTTTATCTACATTTGTTGCCATAATCTTAGTCGGAAAACTATGAAAAATTTAAACCTGACTAAATATGAAATCCTTAAAGTAAACAAGAAAATGACAAAATTCCTGTTAATCTTGTTCACAATTCTCATTTATACCTCTGCAAATGCTCAGCAAAAGGAATCCTTGAAAGAGCAGCTTAATAAAGTTTTAAAGCAAAAAAACAGCACCGCATTCTATGTTGGTAACGAAAATTATCTGAACGGGAAACGGGTAGCGCTCGACACTGCATACTTTTCGCAGGGCAACGATACATTGTATCTTTATTTTAATAAGGCACTGGCAGAAATGCCTTTTCGGGAAAACAGTTTGTCGCATGTTCACGACTCCATTCGAAATGTTTTGCCCGATTCGTTAAAAGAGATCCCTTTGAAAATTTGGGCCAATCAATTGCCTTTGCAGGAACTGGTGCCTAATTATTACAGAAACAATATTTCGGTTGATAGAAACAGGTTGACACCAGTGAGTAGAAAACGCAAAAATGTGGTTCAAAAGGTACGTCCGTATTCGATTTCGGAAGGTTTGGATGGAGCAAATATTGCCTTATGGAACAGTCATGGCTGGTATTACGAACCTGCCCGCGATCGTTGGGAGTGGCAACGCGCACGTCTGTTTACCAACCTTGAAGATATTTCGCCCAGTTCGTTTGTAATCCCGTTTATTATTCCGATGCTGGAAAATGCAGGAGCCAATGTTTTTAATGCACGCGAACGCGACTGGCAGATCCACGAAGTGGTTGTTGACAATGATAAATCGACCGGGAAAAGCAAATTCAAAAAACCACGAAAACGGAATGCTGACGAAAACGGATTTGCTTATACTGAATTGATTCAGGGAATCACAAATCCTTTTCAGGAAGGAACGGCGGTACGTTTTGAAAGCCGGAATAAATCAAATGTTGCCACCTATATTCCTGATTTTCCCGAAGCAGGAGATTACGGTGTTTATGTTTCGTATGCAAAAGGAGACGGGCCGGTTACATACCGTGTAACGCATTCGGGAGGAGTTAGCGATTTTTTGGTTGACCAACGAATGGGTTACGGAACCTGGATTTATCTCGATAAGTTCTATTTCAATGCCGGAAAAGATAAAAAGGCCGCCAAAGTAGAATTGATCGTACCGGAAGGCGAGGGAAAACATTTCTCGGCTGATGCTGTGCGTTTTGGCGGAGGTATGGGAAACATTGTCCGCAATGGAAAAGCCGGCGGGTTAGCCCGTTTTTATGAAGGTGCGCGTTACAACCTGCAATATTCCGGAGCGCCCGACACGCTGGTGTGGAATCTGTTCAACGGCAAAGACGACTACAAAGATGATTATATGAGTCGTGGGGAATGGGTAGACTGGTTAATGGGAGCGCCTTTTGGACCGACGAAAAACCGCATGGCTCCGGGCCTGGAAATTCCCATCGACCTGGCTTTTGCATTTCATACTGATGCCGGAATTTTACCCGATAACCAGATTGTAGGAACGCTTGGGATTTATTCAACCGACAGAGATACTTCTGTTTTTCCTGACGGACAATCGAAATACGCCTCGCGCGATTTGACCGATCTGATACAGACGCAGATTGTAAGCGATATAAATGCCGTGTATAAGAGCAACTGGACACGCCGCGGAATGTGGAATTCGCAATACAGCGAGGCTTACCGTCCGCAGGTGCCAACCATGCTATTGGAGTTATTGTCGCACCAAAACCTGGAGGACGCAAAATATGTGCTTAATCCAAAATTTCGTTTTGATGTTTCGCGTGCCATTTATAAAGGAATGTTACGTTTTATTACGTTGCAAAACGAGCAGGATTACGTGGTGCAGCCTTTGCCGGTTGATCATTTAAATGCTTTGTTTACCGATGTAAATGCAGTGAAATTAGCATGGCAACCGGTAACTGATGAATTGGAACCAACTGCAGTTCCTGAAAAATATATGGTTTATAAACGTATCGGCGATAACGGATTTGATAACGGAACGTTGGTCGATAAGCCGGAAATAACATTAACTGATCTGGAGCCCGGTAAAGTGTATGGATTTAGGGTTACAGCGGTAAATGCAGGTGGCGAAAGTTTTCCGTCTGAAACGGTGGCAGTTGGAATGGCCGAAAGCAGCAAAGGCGAAGTGTTGATCGTAAATGGTTTCGACCGTATTGATGGACCGGCCATTTTTGAGACCGAATCGCTGGCGGGCGTTTGGCGTTTTCTCGATCATGGTGTGGCTTATGGATATGAAATGTCGACTACCGGAGATCAATATGATTTCGAACGCAAATCTAACTGGTTGGATGACGATAGTCCGGGATTTGGAGCGAGTTATGCCGATCTGGAAACAACCATTTTCAGAGGTAATACTTTTGATTTTTCGCTGGTACATGGAAAAAGTCTGTTGGCCAATGGTTATAGTTTTGTAACGTCAAGTGATGAAGCCGTGGAAGAAGGTTTGGCTGATCTTGAAACCTACAAACTGATTGATCTGCTTTACGGTGAAGAGAAACAAACTTTTCTGCCGGGTAAGGATTCTGTTGCTAATTTCGAAATCTACACAGATAAAATGATAAATGTGCTTTCTGAATATGCAGAAAATGGCGGAAAGATTTTTATGTCGGGAGCGTATGTTGGCACAGAAGTTCCAAAAGATAAAGCGCAAAAAGGACGGATCGGAAATCTTTTTGGATTTAAATGGCGGACAAACCATGCAGTAAAAGGCGGACAGTTTTATTCCGTGAATTCAAATAGTAACTTTACAGGTGCGTTCAACACTGATTATACATTGGAACAATACCCTGTTGAAGCACCCGATGGAATTGAGGCCTTTGATGCAAATGGAAAGACGATTTTCCGGTATACAGAGAACGGAATTAGTGCAGGCGTTTATTACGAAAATAAACACAAATCGCTGGTGCTGGGATTTCCTTTTGAAAGTGTAAAAGGGCAGAATGAGCGCGATGCCTTAATGCGTGAGATACTGAAAATGTTAGAAGAATAAGAAAAAACTATAGATAATGACTAAAATTAACTGTTTCGTACCCGCCGCTACCTGGTCGCAAGTGGCGGAAATGATTGGAGAATTACAGGCCAATCCTTCAGTAAATAAAATATTTTTACCCGAAAATGTGGCCAAAGAAGCCGGCGAAAAGGCAGAAGCTTTTTCGTTTGAAACACTAACTTCTGCTGCAACGGTAAGAGCTATGGCTGCTTTAGCTGAAGACGCGGATTACGTTTTGTTGCTGACAAAAGTAACTGCCGTAAAACTGGGGCAATTTGCCATCGAGCGTTTGGTGGACACGGCAGAATTAACCGGCGCTGTAAAGGTGTATTCCGATTATTACGAGGTAAAAGAAGGCAAGCTGGCAACGCATCCGGTGATTGATTACCAGGAAGGCAGTTTGCGCGATGACTTTAATTTTGGTCCGCTGGTGCTGTATAAGGCTAATGCATTCACAACTGCTGTAAAAAACATGACACAGGATTTTGAACATGCCGGAATGTATTACCTGCGTTTAAAGGTGGCGCAGCAAGGCGAATTGTTCCGCATTCCTGAATTTTTATATACCATTGACGAGACAGACAACCGCAAAAGCGGACAGAAAATATTTGACTATGTAGATCCGAAAAACCGGCAGGTGCAGGTTGAAATGGAGCAGGCAGCAACTGAACATTTAAATGATGTTGGCGCCTGGTTAAGTCCTGATTTTACTCCGGTTGAGTTGAATGAAAAGGCTTTTGCAAAAAAAGCTTCAGTAATCATTCCGGTGCGAAACCGCGAAAAAACAATCGCAGATGCTATCGAGTCGGTGCTGATGCAAAAGACGGATTTCGATTTTAACCTGATTGTTATCGATAATCACTCAACAGATAAAACCACTTCCATTATCAAATCTTTTGCTGAAAAAGATGATCGTGTGGTTCATATTATCCCGGTTCGTGAAGATCTTGGAATTGGCGGTTGCTGGAATTTAGGTGTTCACGATTCGCGTTGCGGAATGATTGCCATGCAGCTCGATAGTGACGATATATACAAAGACGAAAATACACTGCAAAAAGTGGTTGATCTTTTTGAAGCCGAAAAATGTGCCATGGTTGTGGGCACCTATCAGCTGGTGAATTTTGATTTGGAGGAAATACCACCAGGTATTATCGACCATAAAGAGTGGACACCAGACAATGGAAAAAACAATGCTTTACGAATTAACGGTTTGGGAGCGCCGCGTGCTTTCTATACGCCGGTGTTGCGCGATGTGAAAATTCCGAATACCAGCTACGGCGAAGATTATGCTGTTGGTTTGGCTATTTCAAGAGATTACCAGATCGGCCGTATTTACGACAATCTGTACCTCTGCCGCCGTTGGGACGATAACTCGGATGCCGCGCTGGATATTGTAAAAATGAATGCTCACAATACCTACAAAGACCGCATTCGTACCATTGAATTAAAAGCCCGTCAACGGAAAAACAGAATGTAGAGCCATGCTTCGACTCCGCTCAGCATGACATTTACATTAGTAGAATAGTAGTATTGTTGTCACGGTGAGCGAAGTTGAACCGTAATTGTGCAATAAACAAACTTTATGAATTCAATTTCAAAAGAAATAAAACAACTCCTTTCAGATCAGAAAACGGAATGGGAACTGGCGGGAAAGAACTTCGCCGGACTGGAAAACGTGCAGGTACGTGAATTTCAGTTCGAGGGATTTACGGTAAAAGTTCAGTTTAATCCCGGACGAATTGTTTCGTCGGCAGCCAAAGTGGATAAAAAGTCGATTGAAGCGCGTCCGTGTTTTTTGTGTGCGGCAAACCGTCCGGCTCAGCAACGTGGAGTAACTTTTGGCAATTACGAGATGTTGATAAATCCATTCCCGATATTTCCCGAGCATTTTACTATTCCGGCTTTTGCACACACGCCGCAACAGATAAAAGGAAACTTTGGAAGTATGCTCGATCTGGCACAGGCGATGGAAGGTTTTACCTTGTTTTACAACGGACCAAAATGTGGTGCGTCGGCACCCGATCATTTTCATTTTCAGGCCGGAAATGCAGGTTTTATGCCACTGGATGATGAAACAAGCGCATTAAAAGAAAAATACGGTGATAACTGGGAAAAAGATGAAGTGAATTACTGCGCCATAAAAGATGGACTTCGCAACTTTTTGGTGCTGGAGTCGGCCAATAAAATGGCTTTGATTAATGCGTTTACACACATCTATAAAGCGCTTGCAGAGCCACCAAGTGATGAGGAGCCGATGCTGAACATTCTTACCCGTTATGATGATGGAGGCTGGCAAATTTTGGTGTTTCCACGTGCCTT
>NZ_JBFHGM010000065.1:0-20716 GCF_041583095.1 Draconibacterium sp. | reverse complement strand
GAGAAGAATCTGGTGGAAGAAAAGTGGAAGTGCGACAACATTGTGGCAGGTGCCGTTATTATCGTTTTCAACCACGAAAAAAAGGACATCTTAAAAAGGTCGGCTGATATTCAGTACGAACACAAAGCGTATATTCTTTCATCGCAGGGCTTTTATTTAAACAAGATGAATTACATGGAAATTATTGCAGTTAAGGGACCATCGCGAAAACTTACTGAAATTTCGGAACAACTCATCAGTCTGAAAGGAATTCAACACGGGAAACTGGTAATGAGCAAAGCCGAATAATTTTTTTGTCCAAAAAGTAACACGATTATATCAAGACGTAACACAATAAACGATTATAATGCGAATATTTATCCTCTGCTTTTTCATCCTATTCATCACTCAGGGAATTGCCAGTGCGCAAATGCATTTTGAAACCAACGACACCATAAAAATCAACGAAGTAGTGGTAACCGGTACGCAGGTTCAGGTAAACCGCAACAATGTCCCGATGGCTGTTTCGGTTGTTAACCGCACTCAGATTGAGCAAAGCGATGAGTCGGCACTGCTACCGATTTTAAATGGCCGCGTGCCGGGCTTGTTTGTTACCGAGCGTGGTGTAACCGGTTTTGGTGTGGCAGCCGGATCGGCAGGGCAGATTTCAATTCGCGGAATTGGCGGCAGTCCAACCACCGGCGTTTTAATGCTCATCGACGGGCACCCGCAGTTTATGGGAGTTATGGGGCATCCTCTTCCCGATTCGTATGTGGCTTCGGATGTTGAACGCGTGGAGGTAATTCGCGGACCTGCATCCATTCTGTACGGATCGAATGCAATGGGTGGTGTAATTAACATTATCACAAAAAAACAGGATACCGAAGGTGTTAACGGCAATGCCCGCATCTCGTACGGATCGTACAACACCCAGAAATACATGGGATCCGTGGGTTTCAAAAAGGATAAGTTTAGCGTATTTATTTCAGGAAATCATGACCAGACCGATGGCCACCGTGCCAATTCTGATTTTAAAATAACCAACGGATACCTGAAACTGGGTTACCAGATCAGCAAGCATTTTGATGCTGCGGCTGATTTTAGTGTGGCTGCTTTTGATGCATCTGATCCCGGTCCTGACACCTTGAATGCTTCGGCTGGAGAAACAATAGATATTTTGCGTGGTTACGGGTCGTTTTCGTTGCGAAATAACTTTGAAAAAGCATCAGGAGCACTGAAGCTTTTCTACAATTTTGGCGAACACGAAATCACTGATGGTTTCCATTCCAACGACCATAACTACGGATTAAACCTGTACGAAACTTTTCAGCTTTTTGAGGGAAACAAGCTTACCGCCGGATTTGACTTGATGAATTATGGAGGGGATGCTGAAAATACTTTTGCCATGGGTGGAAAGGGTCTGACCTTTGCTGACACTACCATTACCGAACTTGGCGCCTACCTGTTTTCACAACAAAACATTGGCGAAAAACTGATCATCAACGCTGGTCTTCGTTACCATAACCACAGCGAATATGGTTCGGTATGGATTCCATCGCTTGGGTTTGCCAATTCATTTTCGCCCTCTACCACATGGAAAGGAACCATTTCAAAAGGCTTTAGAAGCCCTACAATGCGCGAACTGTTTATGTGGGGGCCCAATCCCAATCTCGACCCGGAATCGATCTGGAATTACGAAACAGGCGTAATGCAAACCTTTTTCAATGGTACGATGCGAACTGAACTTACCGCCTTTTTGGTTAAAGGCGATAATCTGATTGTTAATACAGGTCAGCCAAACGGTTATCAGAATACCGGAGAGGTTTCAAACAAAGGAATCGAGTTCTCGCTGGATGCATCACCAACAAAAGCACTAACATTGAATGCAACATACAGTTATACCAATATGAAAAATCCGGTTTATGCTACGCCGGAACATCACCTGTTCCTAAATGCATCATACCGCATAAAGAAACTGCTGCTGGTAGCCAATATACAACATGTGTCGGGTTTGGATAACGATCCAACACCGGTTATCAACCTGGAAAGCTACAACTTAGTGAATGCCAAGGCAAGCTACAACCTTACAAAAAATGTAAAACTATATGTTAGCGGAGAAAATCTGTTGAGTACGGATTATGCGATAAACCGCTATTATACCATGCCAGAAGTTACCGTATTCGGCGGATTGAGTTTGATGTTCTGAAAAGAGAATTAGAGAAATACCTGAGAAGTAAGTTTATTCCTGAATACTCCGACGGCCACCCAAATCATCGCGGAAAGAGGTTCTTACGCACCGGAATCCGACATACGATTTTGCGGTGTCCTGGTACTCAAAAGTTCGCGTACCCGACTGTATGAAATAGGCAATGTCTTTCCACGATCCTCCCCGAACAACCTTTCGTTTCATTACGGCCGGGTCGTCGGGACGGGCATTGTACTGAATTTCCGGATTATAATCATCAATGGCTTCGTATCCTCCTTCAAAAAAAGCTGTTGATGTCCACTCGGCAACATTACCCGCCATATCGTAAACGCCGTAAGGATTAGGATCGAATAAACCCACTTTCATCGCTGTTGTGGTAGTCGGACTATCGGCAACATAATTTCCGCGCAATGGCTTAAAATTGGCCACAAAACACCCGTCAACACTTCGGGTGTAATAACTTCCCCACGGATACATTGTGTTGTGCATACCGCCGCGTGCTGCAATCTCCCACTCGCTTTCTGTCGGCAGGCGGTATTCGTGTGCCGGCGCTTCATCAGAACGGGTAAAGGCAAAATCCTGTAATTTATTACGCCAGTTACAAAATGCCCGTGCCTGATCCCATGTTACTCCAACAACCGGATAGTCATCAAATCCAACGTGCGAAAAATATTTAATTGTGAATGGCTCATTGTAAGTGTAGGCAAAATCTCTGATCCAACACAGCGTATCGGGATAAACAGGAGCCGATTCGTGCATTAAAAATGAACTGCGGTTTGCAATCGGTACTACCTCTCCATCTGAGTTTACAACAGAACCTTCATAACGTTGCGTTTCATAATTATAAGCGTTACTGCGTTTTGCGGCTTGTTTATAGTCTACCCAGTAATATTCGTAAACGAGCTTACGGGTATCAATTTCCTTTTTATAACCAAAACGTTCGTATTCCGGCAAATACAGTTCTTCCATGGCCATTTGATACTCCGGGTCGTCCCATTCAATTCGTTCTTCCCAGTTTATTTCCGGTTCTTCCAGCGGGGCACCGTATTTATCTTCTGTAATCAGGAAATCGGTGTAGGTTTGCCCGAGTAATTCGCGGGCTTTTTTATCGCGTACCCAATATACAAACTGCCGATACTCGTTATTGGTAATTTCAGTATCGTCAATCCAAAAAGCTTCCGTTGATACCGTTCGATTTGGTGTTATGGCGTATAGCTGATCATCGTTTGGCCCGAGGTTGTAGGCTCCTCTTGGCACATAAACCATTCCGTGAGGTGTTGGCTCAAACCATTTTTCACTTGTTCCTTTACCCAATTTAAGGTATTTGTTGCTTTCGTTCCTGCACGAAGCAAGCAAAAGCATCAGTAAGAACAAGTATGTTATGGTTTTTCTCATCAATAATTATTGGATGCTACATTTCTAAACGCCTTATTGATTTTAAAATTGTTTCAAAAAAAAGCCTTATGACAACATAAGGCTTTTTTTATGCTGATTAGCGCATTAATATTCCCAAAGATCTTGTTCGTAGTTAAAAATCTCGTCTTCAATTCGTTTTGATTCCAACATCGCTTCTTTTCCAACCAGGTATGAACTGATTTCGCGGTTGTTGTACATATTCGATTCCTGAACCACGTAACTGTTAAACATACGTTTTATGAATAGGTCGTCGAAAGATTGTTGACGAGCTTCGTTGTACGGATTTTGAACCACGTTGGTCGCCAGCAACGGACGTGCTTCAGGATAATAAATCCAAAACACTTTTTGACGCTGCGGTTGTCCTGATGTATCGCCTTCGCGCATGTATTCGCGAATTGGGCAGATACCAAGAATACGCACGTTTAAAGTAGATGTTTGTTTATCGAAATACCACTGTTCTTTAATCATGTATTGTTTGATTTCGGTTGGGCGAATTTCACCCTGAACCTGAACTTGAGTCCGTTCACCGGTATCAAAGTCAATTTTCTCCTCGGTGGTAGCTTCCGCACCAAACCTCGCTTTTACCTGTGCAAAGCTCATCGGAATTTTAAAGTCATCATCAGCCTGCGCGTCATACGGAGTAATCTGACCACTTTCAATTCCTTTAAGCAGCAAAGAGATCAGGTTTGTACGATCGGCAATGGGTATTGTCGGATAATAGAGCGGAATATTCATTTTCTCGCGCAAATCGATAACACGCCACAAGGTCTTCTGCCAGAAAACATCTGCCTCACGAACCGCAACCAACGGCATTGGTTTTTTCTCGTAAATATCGTTTTGTTTATAGGCTCCGTTTACAATTTGGGCATCGGCGCTTTTATGCATAATGCCTAACGCAAAAACAACCATTCCTATAAAAACAACTATCTTCTTCATAACTACCTATTTTACTTTGAAGGATATTGGGTCGAGATCACGGGTTGTACCATCATCTCCTAAGGCCTTAATATCTCCTATATAAACTATACTATTGATGTTCACATTCCTCAGCGCATTTTTTTGTTCCGCGGTAAAACGATTTGAATTTGACGGATAGCGGTTGGTGTATCCTCCGCTTGTTGTTTCCATTGTAAACTGAGTTACTTTGTACCCAAATTCGAAATCGAAATCTTCAAGTACCGCTAAAACGCCATCCTGAATCTGTAACGTTTCTTTACGGATATCCCCTCCCGACTGACCATTAATTTGTGCTACCGGATCGGGAACACGTTTCACGCGCCATTCGGTTGTACCTATCAAACGTCGGCTTCCATTAATTGTTGCGTAGACACTTACTTTAGTATTACGCCCCATTTCATCAAGATCAGTTGGTACCACTATATATGCATCACCTCGTTTGGTAACCTTTCCGTTGGTCATTTGAACTTCAAGATCTTCATTCGGGATGGCTCCTCCACCCACATCAAACGGGTTATCCAAACCTTTGTAGAACACGTTCATTTTGGTAGCCGACATGGTTACTGTTGGCTCCGACACCTGGTATTCCTGCTCAAAAGGATAGCTTTTAATAATTCCTCCCGGCGTTTTATATTTAATTAAACCGCTCCAGGTAAACTTACCTGCCTGGCTGGTATTACCAATGTAGGTTGCCTTGCCGTCTTTAACTTCAACCTCATTGCCATTGATCATGATAACAGGTTGTTGTGTGGTATCTTCAGCAGCAAGGAAAACTTCGGCTTTATATTCGTCGCCCATCAGTACTATATTCGAATTGGCAATAACGCGGGCTCCCAAACGGTTAAATTTAAATGAGCCTTCATCAATTTCAGCATACAAATATTTTGCTACCGATGCTTCAGAGTTTTTAACATCGATCTGAATTTTAGAAAGCAAGGTCATTACGGCAATTAACGGCTTATCCTCAAAATGCTCCGATTCCCATGTTTTGTAGTTGCCTTCTCCTTTCGAACCTTTTTCAGGGTCTGCAGTTTTAAGCTCGCTCATAATCAACTCGCGAAGTTCGCTGTCATCCTCACTCACCAAAGAAGAAAGAAACTTACGATATTGGACAATGGCATTTTTAAGATCGTTTGCTCTTTTCTGGGTGATCATTAACTCGGATGGTCCGTTCAGGTCATCTTTCTTGGCCACTTCAACAACCGTTCCGTCTAGTTTTGTATGGTAATAACCCTCTTCATTCATCGGGTTATCTTCATTTACCGGCTTCTCTCCGGAGTAAGCGACAACTTCGTCTTTTAATGTCGAAACGTAGTTTATCACTTCTTCCGATCTACTTTTTAGCTGATCCGCTTTATCTTTCCATTCCTGCACTTTGGTTGGATTTTCGATATAAGCCTGCTCAAACGATGAATAGATCTGTGCATTCTGCATGTCCACTGCCTCGAGCGTTTGCAATAAACTATTGTCTACCACACGAAATGCTTCAAGTACCTCAGACGCAACGTTAAGAGCTAACATTGCGGTAAGTACAATGTACATCAGATTTATCATTTTTTGCCTCGGTGTTTCCGGACAATACTTTGCACCCATACGCTAGGACTTTATTTTTTATAGCTCATTGCACCCAACATGTTGCCGTAAATGGTATTTAAGGCTTCAAGGTTTTTGTTGAGTGATTCAGCATTTTCTTTATACTTTTTCAATTCATCAACCGAAGAGGTCAGGATGTTGTTCATTTCAGCAAGATCCTGGTTAAATTTCTGATTTGCTTTGAATTGATCCTGAGTATCTTTCAGTTGGTTTTCGAAATTGCTATTCAGGCTATCTAAATTTTTATTAAGTCTTTCCAGGTTCCCAGAATATTGTTTTGAACTGCTTCCAATATTTTCCAATTCACCCGATATGATATCTGATGATTTTTGATAAACGGCAGAAAGATTTTTTCCGGTTTCAGAAAGTTGAGTAGCAGCAACAGAATAGGAATCGATTAAGGTATTCACTGAACTGTTGATCGATTCGTTTGCCTTGTTGTTAATTTGGGCAAATGAGTTCATTGATTCTGAAGCCGATCCCAGGTTTTTAACATACATATCGGTGGCAAGTGTAGCCGAAGATATGTCGCTGATTCCCTTGGCTGTATTACTTAATTCTGCTAATCCTTTTCCAACACGGTCCATTAGTTCCGGAGTAAGCTCCGAGCTTCCAAAAAGTGTTTCCAAACCATTACTTTTGTTGGTGGTTCTCAACTCTTTTACTTCCTCAAGCTCGTAGTCTTCGTTTAATTCCGGATATACCTTATCCCATTCAGGAATACTGATTGGAGGCTCAAATGCTGAGAGGAAAAATATAAATGCCTCTGTAAGCAAACCTACGGTTAATAACTCGCTGGAGCCTTTCCAGTGTTCAAGTTTGAACAAGGCACCAACCATAACGACTGCTGCCCCCCATCCATAAACATACCCCATGAATGTTTTCCAGCGCTTAGTTTTAAATAGTTCTCCCAGATTCATATCGTTTGGTATAAAGTTTTGTTTTAAATACTAAAATTCTTCGCCAAAAGTAGAGCGAACGCACCGGAAACCAACGTATGATTTCGTCGTATCCTGATATTCATAATTACGTGTAGAAACCTGCACAAACTGCGAGATATCTTTCCACGAACCACCTCTTATCACTTTACGTTTCATCACAGCTGGATCATCCTTGCGGGCATTGTATGTAAAGGTTGGATTTAAATCACTAAAGTAATTGTAACCGGCTTCGTCGTAAGCAGTGCTTGTCCACTCTGCAACGTTACCGGCCATATCGTATAATCCGTATTCATTCGGATCGTAACTTCCTACTTTTATGGTTGCAATTGAGCCATCTTCAACATAATTTCCGCGAAGTGGCTTAAAGTTGGCCAGGAATACCCCTTTTTCGTCGCGGGTATAATAACCTCCCCATGGGTACATCGAGAAATCCTTACCACCACGGGCAGCATATTCCCACTCTACTTCGGTTGGCAAACGGTAAGCCATTAATGTTGGCTCTCCTTTTTCCGACAAGTAATCCGTCTGAATTTTAGTACGCCAGTTACAGAATGCATTTACCTGTTTCCAGGTAACACCTACAACCGGATAGTCGTCGAATCCGGGATGCCAGAAATAGCGCGTTGCCAACGGCTCGTTATACGAATAGGTAAAGTCTCTGATCCAGCAAAGTGTATCAGGATAAACATGCACCTGATCCTGCATCATAAACGAAGAACGGTTCTCAATTGGAACCAGATCGCCATCCTCGTTGTAAACATTACCTTCGTAACGTTGTGTTTCGTAGTTAAAGCTGTTACTTCTTTTGGCTGCCTGATTGAGGTCAACCCACCAATATTCGTATACCAGTTTACGGGTATCTATTTCTTTTTTGCCAAAGAAACGTTCGTTTTCAGGCAAATAAAGGTCTTCCATTGCCATTTGCATATCAGGGTCTTCCCAATCAATCTTTTCATCCCAGTTTATCTGTGGAGGATCGATAATATTTCCCTTCCTGTCTTCAGTAATCATAAATTCAGGATACTGATCGCCTAACATTTGACGAGCCATCGATTCTTTTACCCATTCAACAAACTGTCGATATTCGTTATTGGTAATTTCGGTGTCGTCCATCCAAAATGGTTCTTGCGATACCGTTTTTGTTGGTACACCTGCCCTACTTGCGTCCTCATCGCTAGGCCCGATATTGAAACTTCCTCTGCGAACGTAAACCATTCCCAGGGGCTGGGTTTCTTTAAATCGCTGCCTTCTTTCTACTCCTGTCAGCTCTCCGTTTCCTCTCCCGCCACCACCAAAGCAGCCGGCAAAACTAAGTGCAATCAAGAATAAGGTTGCAATTGAAAGTAGTCTTTTCATAATGTGTCTTTTATACTTTACGAGCTCTGATTAGTCGTTAAAAATAAGTAGAAACAATGAAATATTAAAATATTAAATTCCGTTCCTTTTCTTATTTTCACTAAACATATTTTACAAAAATCTAATACTCTTGTATTTTTGGTTACGATTTCTCTCTAAATCAATCGAATAACTTACAAATACTTCATGCGAACCAAAACCAGTACGGCGCATTGCCGATGTTACAAAATCGAATGAATACCCGATTCGCATGCCATTAAACAGTTCCATACCAAGAAGCAGAGCCACTGCTTCCTGATGACGATAAGATAGACCGCCCCAAAATTTGTCGTTATAAACTATATTCGTGTTAATATCAAATTGTACAGATGCTAAATCTGTTTTTATTAAAAACGACGGCCACAATTCAAACAACGGATCAGCAAGTTTAATATTGTACCCGCCCATTAAATAATAATGTCTCGTTAAAAAATCAACAGCAACGTCATCGTATTTTATAGCGCCCTGATTAAGATGCATTGCCGAAAAACCTGCATAATAATTGTTTGTATAAAGAAAAGCTCCAAATCCGACATCAAAAGCAATTTGACTCGCTTCGCCTTTTGGAATGGAAGGATCTGAGTCGGGCGGTGTATACATACCACCTTGCGGAATTACCCATTCACCATTTACACTGTAATTAAACAGTCCGGGCGACAAGCCCAACCCCAGGGTTCCGATAGAAGTACTCACTCTATGTGCCAAACTCAATGTAACCCACGTGTTATCATAAAATCCCAACTTGTCGCTTAAAACGCTAATTCCAATCCCTTCTGTCCTATCAAACGCATTTACCGCAGCATCAGCACTAAAAACAAGCACTTTACCGCTCCCCGACCACTGGTACCTGTTAATCAATAAACCGGTTATGGCATCGCCGGTTCCGGCAAATCCGGGATTTACACCTAACTTATAATACATATTATTGGTGTATTGTGGATCTATTTGACCGTACGTAACCAGTGTAACCGACATTATGATGAACAAAAAAGATACAGCCTTTCTCATACTTCTCTTTTCATAGGGCAATTTAGCCTTTTCTCTGCTGCGGCAAAGAAACAATTTTTAGTTGTTTGTAACAATCAACTGTTAACAAGGTATGCAAAGAACGTTTATTAGAAGCTATTATTTTACTATTTCGTCGGTTTTTTGAACATATTTCAACCAAAGCTCAGGTATTTCGTTACTACTGGCCACCTCGTAATCTTTTTCTGAACAGGCAAAATATCTGGTTTCGTTGTTTATTGCCTGCACCTGAACCCACCATTGTGTGGTAGTGTCGTTTTTATAAAATACAAGCGGCGCCGGAAGCTCGGGTATTTCCACACTATATACCGAAAATCCATCACCCTGCTCCGGTTTTCGTCTGTCTCTGATAAGGTAGCCCTGAACAAAATACCAAACCAGCTGTGCGGCCAGGTTTAACGACAATTCTCCCGGCTCCTCGCCGATATTTAAACCAAACAAGCCAAATACTTTTAAACGGTTACTTGCCCCGGCGTACTTCATTAACTGGCAGGCTTCGTCGGCATACAAACCGTTAGGGAGATTCAGACTGTTGGGTGCTTCCGACGACTTTAACGCCGCCATATCAAAAGTTAAAAAGTCGCTGTTTCTAAGAACCGGCTCGGCATCGGCAATATTGTCACGCAGTTTCCCCAAGCGCAAATGCACTCCAATTCCTTTTGTTTTCTCGAAATAAACATCGGGAACGTAATGACTCTGATAAGCCAGCAAATTAAACTGAAACAGATCGGGAAGGGCTTTAAAAACCTGCGACAAGTAGTTTGTTGAGCTCAGCGACTCAACACCCTTTTTCACATCCAAAAAGGCATCGATAGCGCTAAACGAGAAAAAGGGATTCGACTGGAAAGCCTGACAAATGCCGTAGCTGTAATCCTGGCTTCCGCCAAATACAATAGTAACAATATCCAATTCGCTCAGGTAATCTACCACATCGCGCAGTGCCAGGTAATTTCCTTTGTGGCTGGTTGATGCTTTCAGGTTCCCCAAATCGATAATGTTAAGTTTCTCAACTCCGGCCAAACCGTAAAATGCTTTACGCAATTTGTCGGGCGTTGCCGTTCGTTTAAAATCATCGTGCTTGCTGTTAAACGGAACGCCAACAATAGCCAGCTCAATATTTTTCAAACGGCCTTCCTGCAATTTTACGGTATTCTTTTCAATGGTAGCACCCATTGAATATTTCCAGGCGAAAGGTACATCATCGACATACTGCGAAAAATCAACCGCATCGAAGTAGGGAAACAAATTCATTTTTTTTGCTTTTAAAAATAAAGGCAAATGATCAAATCATCTGCCTTTATTCTTTATTTTTTTCTACCGCGACGGCTTTTAGGTTCCGGAGCCGTCTCGATGATCTTCATACAATCTTCGAAAGTCAGCTCCTCTGCCTTAGTCGTTTTTGGTATTTTGTAATTTTTCTTTCCGTGCTTTATGTAAGGCCCCCACCTGCCGTTAAGCACCTGCAGCTCTGCATCTTCTTCAAATATTTTAACAACAGCATTACGGTCTTTTTCACGCTTGGCTTCAATCAGTTCAATGGCTCGGTCGAGTTGTACCGAATACGGATCGTCTTCTTTTCCGAGCGAAACAAATTTATTGTCGTGACGCACATACGGACCAAAACGACCGATGGCTACAGTTACCTTTTTGCCTTCGTATTCGCCTAATTCGCGTGGAAGTTTAAACAGATCGAGTGCTTCTTCCAGGGTAATTGTTTCGATATGCTGACCGGTTCGCAAGCTTGAAAACTGTGGTTTTTCAGCTCCTTCGTCCTGCGACACTTCTCCCAATTGAGCCAGGGGTCCGAAACGGCCAATCTTAACTGATACCTCTTTACCGGTCTTCGGGTCGATACCCAAAATACGTTCTCCTTTCGAGCGCTCCGCATTTTCAAGGGCGTGTTCCACTTTGCCATGAAACGGCTGATAAAACTTATCAATCATTTCATTCCAAACCATCTTCCCGTCAGCAATATCATCAAATTCCTTCTCAACATTTGCCGTAAAGTTGTAGTCCATAATCTCATCGAAATTGTCCATCAGGAAATCATTAACAACAATACCTATATCGGTTGGAAACAGCTTATTTTTTTCAGCTCCGGTGATCTCAGTCTTTTCTTCTTCTTTAATTTTTCCGTCTTTCAGGGTAAGAACAGTAAAGTTCCGTTCCACACCCGGACGCTCTTCTTTTACAACATAGTTTCGGTTTTGAACCGTTGTAATGGTTGGCGCATAAGTTGACGGACGACCAATTCCCAGCTCCTCCAAACGTTTTACCAGCGACGCTTCCGTATATCGTGGCGGCCTTTGCGAAAAACGTTGTGTCGAAACAACAGAAGTCATTTCAAGCGGCTCGTTAACATGCACCGGTGGAATTAAAGTCTGGCCATTTGCATTTGAATTTTCATCGTCGGTCGATTCAATATATACTTTAAGGAAACCATCAAAAACAATTACCTCGCCGGTTGCCTGAAATTTCTCTGTTGCATTCGACACATCAATGGTTACATTGGTACGCTCCAAAATAGCATCAGCCATTTGCGAAGCGATGGTACGTTTCCAGATCAATTCGTACAAACGTTGCTCCTGCGACGATCCGGGAACCGTTTGGTTTTCCATGTAGGTAGGACGAATGGCCTCGTGAGCTTCCTGTGCTCCTTTAGCTTTCGTTTTAAATTTTCTGATCTTCACATAATTTTCACCATGAAGTTCAGTGATTTTTTGTTTCGAAGTATTTAATGCCAGGCCCGACAAATTCACCGAGTCAGTACGCATGTAAGTGATTTTACCACTTTCGTACAAACGCTGTGCAACGGCCATGGTTTGCGATACTGAGAATCCCAGTTTTCTACTCGCTTCCTGTTGCAATGTTGAGGTTGTAAATGGTTGTGCCGGCGATCGTTTCCCCGGTTTTTTCACCACGTCGCTTACTTTAAACTCTGCTGTTTTACACTTTTCGAGGAAAGCGTTGGCCTCTTCGCGGGTTGTAAAACGTTTTGAAAGTTCTGCTTTTAATTCAGTAGTGTTTCCATCTTCATCGGGCACCAGGAAGTATCCGTTTACACGAAACCAGGTTTCCGTATTAAAATCGCGGATTTCGCGTTCGCGCTCAACAATTAAACGAACTGCAACCGACTGAACACGACCTGCACTTAACGATGGTTTTACTTTTTTCCACAAAACCGGCGATACTTCAAAACCCACAATACGGTCTAACACACGACGGGCTTGCTGTGCATTTACCAAATGCTCGTCGATATCACGCGGATTTTTAACGGCACGTGTAATGGCGTCCTTGGTTATTTCGTGAAAAACAATTCGTTTTATTTTATCATCTTTCAGCTTCAGCACCTCTTTCAGGTGCCAGGCAATAGCTTCTCCCTCGCGGTCTTCATCGGAAGCGAGCCAAACCGTTTCGGCCTCCTTTGCTAACTTTTTCAGTTCTGTTACTATTTTCTTCTTATCCGAAGAAACCTTGTATCTGGGCTGATAATTGTTCTCAATATCAATCCCGAAGTCTTTCTTTTCCAAGTCTCTAACGTGCCCCATACTTGAGGTTACCACGTAGTCTTTTCCAAGAAATCCTTCAATTGTTTTCGCCTTTGCAGGGGACTCGACTATAACCAGGTTTTTGTGCATATTCGTTCTAATCCGTTCTAAAAATTCTGCAAATTAAAGAAAATGATGAGCTAAGTTCAAAATTTAATGAGCTATTTTTTCATTTTCTATTTAATTGAAAATGACGATTTTATTTTTTAAAAAATAAAATATTCTCCAATTTCAAGGCGTTATTTACGTGGTTCCCATAACAGAATCGTATATATTTGTTGCCACATTAAAACGAGCGAAATTCATGAGCGAAACAAAAAAAAGCTTTAAAAAATACATCCTGATTTTCTGGTCGATCGTAGGCTTGGGTATCGTTTCCGTCTTTCTCCTTTTCTTTCTGATAGCCAAGGGCAATCTGGGTTTTATGCCAAGTTTTGAAGACCTCGAAAACCCACAAAATATTCTGGCATCGGAAATCTATTTTGAAGACGGACCGACCATTGATAAATATTTTAACCAGGAGAACCGTACTTACGTAAATTTCGAAAATTTACCACCACATTTGATAAATGCTTTGGTTGCCACAGAAGATGTTCGTTTTTACGATCATTCGGGAATTGATTTTCGTGGCCTGATTCGTGTATTTAAAGGAATTGTTACCGGCGATACCAGCTCGGGAGGTGGAAGTACCCTAAGCCAGCAGCTGGCAAAAATGCTTTTCCCACGCGATGGACTTTCCAGCAGCATGGAACTGGTAATGCGAAAATTTAAAGAATGGGTTATTGCCGTAAAACTGGAGCGCAGCTACACCAAGGAAGAGATTATTTTGATGTACCTGAACAAGTACGATTACCTGAACAACGCGGTTGGAATTCGTTCGGCAGCCGATGTTTATTTTAATACGCAACCCGATTCGCTGAAACTTCACCAGGCTGCCATGTTGGTAGGTATGGCCAAAAACTCTTCGCTATTTAATCCGGTTCGCCGCCCCGAAATGGTGTTACAACGCCGGAATGTGGTACTGAACCAAATGGAAAAATACGGCTACATTACTCCTGAAGTTGCCGACTCGGCGAAAAAAATGCCACTCGATCTGGAATATAAAAAGGTGGATTACAAACTTGGCCCGGCACCCTATTTCCGCGAATACCTGCGCTTAACGCTTACTGCCAAAAAACCGGAGCGCGAGAACTATGCCACGTGGCAGGAGCAGAAATATATTGAGGATTTGGATGAATGGAAAAACAATCCGCTGTACGGCTGGTGCAATAAAAACACCAAACCCGATGGAGAACCTTACGATATTTATGCCGATGGTTTAAAAATATACACCACACTCGACTCGCGCATGCAAAAATATGCGGTTCAGGCGGTTGAACAACATTTACGGTATGACTTGCAGCCTTTATTTGATGGCAGCCTGTCGGATTTGCGAAATCCACCGTTTGCCAATAACATGAGTGCGGAAGATGTTGACAACCTGCTGAACAACGAAATAAGAAAAAGCGAACGTTACCGTGTAATGAACCGGGCCGGAAAAAGCCTCAATGAAATAAAGAAGGAGTTTAACAAGCCCGTTGATATGACCGTTTTTAAATGGGGTGGCGCAGTGGATACTTTGATGACTCCGATGGATTCGATCAAATATTACCTGAAGTTTTTCCGCTCATCGTTTATGGCCATGGACACCGAATCGGGGAAAGTAAAAGCCTACGTTGGCGGCCCCAATTACCAGCATTTTATGTACGACATGGTAAAAGGCGGAAAACGCCAGGTTGGATCAACCGTAAAACCGTTTTTATACACGCTGGCCATGCAAAACGGATTAACGCCCTGCACCAAGGTTCCCAATGTTCCCCAACAATTTATACTTTGGGACGGAAGCATTTACGAACCAAAAGATTCGGATGTTGACCCGGAGACTGACGGAAAAATGGTAACGTTAAAGTGGGGACTGGCAAATTCTAAAAACCGTATTTCTGCCTGGGTTTTAAAGCAGTTTACTCCTGAGGCCGTGGTTGAGGTAATGAAACGACTGGGGATTTACAGCCCCATCGATCCGCAACCCTCTATGATTTACGGAACCTCTGATATTACCTTGTACGAAATGGTAGCGGCATTTAATACCTATGCCAATCTCGGGGTTTACATTAAACCATACTTTGTAACCCGTATCGAAGATCGCCATGGCAATGTTATTGCCCGCTTTGTTCCCGAACGCCAGGAGGCAATTGATGAGCAAACGGCTTACCTGATGCTAAACCTGCTGCAGGGAGTAATTGACCAGGGAACCGGAATCCGCTTACGTTTTTCGAACCTGTTTCGCGAAAGGGTGACTACCGACTATGGAAGTTTTAGCATGCCAATTGCCGGAAAAACAGGAACGACACAGAACCACTCTGATGGCTGGTTTATCGGCACAACACCAAAACTAACTGCCGGTGTGTGGACCGGTGCTGACTTACGAAGCATTCACTTTAGAACCATCGCATCCGGGCAGGGAGCCAATATGGCACTGCCAATCTGGGGTTATTTTTACAAGAAAGTTTTGGCCGATGAATCAATCGGTTACAAAGAAGACGAAATGGAATTTAAAAAACCTGCAGGCTTTAACATCAATCTCGATTGCGATGAACTGGAGAACAGGAGTTCGAATCCGGAAGAATTCGACGACTTCTTTTAGAAAGATATCTGGTCATACTCTCACTCAAAGTGAGGGTATGACCATATACCAACTAACTTTTTACATTTCAGTTACCTTTTTCAATACTTAAAAGGTATTCACTTTTCGGAGCATAATTAAAAATCAATTGATCTCCCTTGGCGCAGAGTTCAAATAATTCTTTATCAACGTTGAAATTTATACCGTCAACAACAAACTCAAATTTTTCAGTATAAGCCTTAGACACATTGCTGCCCAACGCAGAGGCATGATAAATAGTTGACTTTGATTTGTTCATCAAGGTTTTTATCACCTGAACTTTTTCATTGAATTGCAAATCGTGATAGTATCTATTACATATCAGAAAGTTAAGGAGCACTGAAGAACTCAACGTGCCGGTTGTAATTAAACCTGCTATTTTAAGATTCAATCCATTGGGATTCGTATCAAAGGATAACTCGTAAATCGTTACTCCAATAACTGTTGCAAGAACAAATACCAGCAACGATAAAATCAATCCCATTTTACATTGCTCTCTCAAATTCTTTCTATCGGTTTTTGTAAGGCTCCGGTGCATTTGTTTGTTTTTGGCTTTCATTGTTTGTATTGGTTAATGATATGCATAAAGATATAAATTTCGAATCTTTATCATAACTATAATTTTCTGCTACTGAGCACAATTACCACTAGTCGCCGTTTTTGAATGTTTCCATAAAAAAATCATAATTCCCTTGAATCACCAACAGTAATGAAAGTAAAGTCTGTTGACAGTATTTCATAAGAATCATTACAAAGAAGGCGCATAAAACGCCAATGCTTTGAACAACTTATTGATTGCGCCTTTGATACATTTCCGCATCTACCCCGGGTTTCACCCGAGGTTAGTCACATTTTATCCCGTTGGGATATTGAGCAGAATTACAAAGTTAAGACGAGTTTATTAAACAGCTATGTCGGAATTGCAAGCTTATCATGACGCTGGAAGCGTCGAATGCGAATAACCCGGTGCGTAGCGCCGGGATGAAAGAACCAAAGGATAATCGTCCGGTGAAGAAAGCAGATCGAAGCCAGATGGTTCTCCCGGACGAAACACAAACGGCAATACACTTAAAAAGATAGTGACTTTAAGAAAAAATGGCACCTCATTACGAGATGCCATTCTCAATATTATTTAGTGATAGGCTCACTTTGAGTGAGACCATCACGCTTTAAAAAGCTTACAATAATCCGCTGCGTTTTAGCAGTGCATCAACTTTTGGCTCCTGCCCGCGGAAACGTTTATAAAGTGTCATCGGATGCTCAGTTCCTCCTTTTTCCAAAATATTTTCGCGGAACGAAGCGGCCACATCTTTGTTGAACAGGCCTTTTTCTTTAAACACGCTAAATGCATCGGCATCCAGCACTTCGGCCCATTTGTAACCGTAATATCCGGCGGCATAACCTCCGGCAAACAAGTGCCCAAATTGTGTACTCATACAAACACCTTCGATTGCCGGAAAGATCTGCACTTTCTTCCACGCACTTTCTTCAAAATCCTTCACATCGCCTTCAAAAGACTTTTCAAGTGTATGCCAGGCCATATCCAAATAACCAAAACTCAACTGACGAACCGACAGGTAACCTGCAAGGTAATTTTGCGAATCAACAATCTTTTGTACCAGCTCGGCCGGAATTGGCTCACCGGTTTCGTAATGTTTTGCAAAACGATCGAGGAAGTCTTTTTCAACTGCCCAGTTTTCCATTATCTGCGATGGAAGCTCAACAAAGTCGCGGTAAACATTGGTTCCCGACAGGCTTGAATAAGTCGATTTTGCCAACATTCCGTGCAGCGCATGGCCAAATTCATGCATAAATGTCTCCACCTCGCTAAACGTTAACAAAGCCGGCTTACTTGAAGTTGGGCGGGTAAAGTTCATTACAATGGTTACATGCGGGCGCGAATCAACACCATTCTCCATCCATTGCCCTTTAAAATCGTTCATCCAGGCACCACCACGTTTTCCGGGGCGCGGGTGAAAATCGGTATAAAATACGGAAAGGAAAGTACCATCGGCATCAAACACCTCGTAGGCTGTAACCTCTTCGTTATAAACCGGAATATCTTTGTTCTCTTTAAACGTTACGCCAAAAAGTTCGGTGGCCAGGCCAAAAACGCCGTCAACAACGCTACTTAACTCAAAGTACGGCTTCAGCATTTCGTCGTTCAGATCGAATTTTTCCACCTTAAGTTTTTCGCTGTAGTAGCTCCAGTCCCAAGGCATTAAATCGCCTTCAAAACCATTCTTGCGGGCATACGTTTCAATCTCATCTTTTTCCTCTTTTGCCACTTTGTACGATGCCTCATACAAATCGTTGAGCAAGCCGTAAACGCCATCGGCATTCATTGCCATTCGGCGCTCCAAAACGTAATCGGCGTAGTTTTTATACCCCAGTAGTTTTGCCATTTCCAGGCGTAACTCCACAATACGTTTTACATTTTCCTGGTTATCCAGCTCATCTCCTTTAAACGATTTCGAGCCATATGCCATATACAACTCTTTGCGCAAATCGCGGTTATCGGCATATTGCAATACGGGCAGGTAGCTTGGCATCGAAATATCGAAAGTCCAACCTTCCTGATCTTTTGCTTTTGCCTTTCCGGCAGCTGCTTCCAAAGCGCCTTCCGGTAATCCGGCCAGCTTGCTTTTGTCGGTAATGTTTAACTCGTACTTATTGGTTTCTTTTAGTACGTTCTCGCCAAAATCGAGGCTTAACTTCGACAGTTCGGTGCTGTATTCGCGAAACTTTTCTTTATCGGCATCCGACAAATTTGCACCACTGCGCACGAAACCAATGTAGTTATTCTCCAGAAGCGTTTGTTGCTCGGTGGTTAAATCCAACTCGTCTTTTTTGTTATACACGGCTTTAACGCGCTCAAAAAGCAAGGGATCTAACGAAATATCGTTCTGAAATGCGGTTAGCATTGGTGATACTTCTTGTGCAATGCTCTGCAATTCGTCGTTGGTTTCCGAACTCAGCAGGTTAAAAAATACACCCGATGTACGTGTTAACAAACGACCAACCTCGTCTAAAGCAACGATGGTGTTTTCGAATGTTGGCGCCTCCTGATTATTTTTGATTTTCTCTACGTCGGCCTTGCCTTGTTTTATTCCTTCCTCGAAAGCCGGCATAAAATGCTCGTTTTTGATTTTATCGAAAGGTGCCGCATTGTGCGGTGTATTAAAATCTTCGAGTAATGGATTTGTTTGTGCTGTTACCATTCCTAAATTCATTAAAAAGATTGATGCTAATAAATAGATACTCTTCATTTTTCTCACAATTAAATATTATTCTGACTAGTCTTCAGAAAGTTTAAAGGATTACAAAAAAAGAGCGGAAATTGTTTAAAAAGAATGATTTATTTCATTTAGCGAGTGAACGACAAGCTTCCGTTTTTTATCAAAATCCTGCTTATACTTCACCCGTATTACTATCGGAAAACTTTATTTCTTCAATCTCAACCTTAGTAGCAATCAGATTGAAATAATAACCCGAACCTTATTTCTTTAACAATAGTTTTCTCATTCAATTAGGTTAATAAGGTTTTGTTCCTGCTACATTCGTTACTACAAAGGTTTTTCTCAGAATAAGGTTTATTTTACTTATTTCGTTTCTTTTTCGTTTTTTTCTTCTCAACCGACCAGCCAAACTTGCCAATACGTTTTCCCATGCCGAAATAGTGTCCATGGCTATACACCAAAGGATTTGCCTTGGAGAAACTGAAAGCCTGTTCTTCATTCATATAAGTATCGTCGACCGAAACGCTTACCACTTCGGAAATAAACATGTGGTGCGAGCCCAGCTCAACAATATCTTTTACACGGCACTCGATGTTTACCGGCGACTCCTCGATAATGGGCGCTTTTACCATTTTGGCGGGCGCAGGTGTCAGGTTCATCTCCTTCCATTTGTTGTACTTACGGCCCGATCGACAGCCACACCAGTCGGTTGCTTTTGCCAGCTTTTCGGTGGTGAGGTTGATAACAAATTCGCCGGTGCGTTTAATAATGTCGTATGAATGGCGCCCCGGACGAACTGAAATATAACACATGGGCGGATCGCTGTTAATGGTGCCGGTCCAGGCGATGGTTATAATGTTATATTCTTCAGGATTTTCGCCACAACTTACCATTACTGCGGGCAGGGGATAAACAATTGTTCCGGGTTTCCAGTACGTTCGTGCCATATTCTTTTGTTTTTCTAGTTTCATTCAAAGATAGGAAATACAGGGCTTCTGCAATACTCTCCCCTCATTTTCATTGATCGTACTGAGTACGATGCTTCCCTCACAAGGTTTTCTTCAATCGTACTAAGTACGATGCTTCGCCCACAGAGTTTTCTTTAATCGTACTGAGTACGACGCTTCACCAACAGAGTTTTCTTCAATCGTACTGAGTACGATGCTTCACCAACAGGGTTTTCTTCAATCGTACTGAGTACGATGCTTCACCAACAGAGTTTTCTTCAATCGTACTGAGTACGATGCTTTGCCCACAGAGTTTTCTTTAATCGTACTGAGTACGTTACTTTCGATTTATTTCGTCCGGTGCCGCCAACCATTTCTATCCAACTTTCTTCGCCGGACGATTTACACCTTTATTCTATTTCCCGGCGCTTCCTGACTCCGTCAGTCGCACCGGGCTATTGACTGTCGCCCCTTTGGGGCTCTTAATAAAAGCGCTGAAAGTGCGTTGTATTTTAGCCCGGGGCAAAGTAATTCTTTGAATTGCGTCGCCCCGGGTAAATGGATGATATGTAAATCGTCCGGCGAAGAAAGCCGTTCAAGGCTGTTGGTTTTTCCGCACGAAAATTAAACAGCCCCATCTAAAAGCTGTCTATAAATTTGAAATTGACTAAAAAAAAGATCCGACCTATAAAAGATCGGATCCTTTTCCACTATATAATACTATAAACATTAATCCTCAGGATCTTTCCAGTCGCCATTCTCGCGAAT
>NZ_JBFHGM010000064.1:0-20980 GCF_041583095.1 Draconibacterium sp. | reverse complement strand
TCACTATTGCTCCTGAGGCTACCGATTATACTTCTCCGTAGTTTCCTTTAAAAATTTCTTCTGCCCCGCTTTCAACTGCTTCCACTGAAAACGCCAATCCCAGTTTCCTGTTGCAGTTCCGGGCGTGTTCATCCGCGATTTTTCATCCAGCTCCAACACATCCTGCATAGGCAAAATAGCCGTATCGGCCACCGATGCCAAAGCCATTTCCATAATTTGTTTCGCAGCATGCTCCTCTGAAACATACTTTGCCACCAGTTCCTTTTCTTCCCCTTTAACCGCATTCAGCCAGCCTAAAGTGGTATTGTTATCGTGCGTACCCGAATAAACCACATAGTTTCGTTCGTAATTATGTGGCAGATCCCGGTTTGTCGCGTCAGTGGAGAAGGCAAACTGCAACACTTTCATTCCCGGCAGGTTAAAGCGTTCGCGCAAATGATCCACCTCGGTGGTAATTATACCCAGATCCTCAGCAATAAAAGGCAAAACTCCGATCTGGCTTTTTATCAAACTCAGCATTTCGTAACCGTGCGCCGGCACCCATCTGCCGTTAATGGCAGTTTCTTCATCAGCCGAAACCGACCAAAACGATTCCAATCCGCGAAAATGATCGATACGTACCAGGTTAAACATGTTCAGGTTAAAATGCAGGCGTGCCATCCACCAGTCGTAATCACGTTCTTTCAGGCGCTGCCAGTCAAAAACCGGGTTGCCCCACAACTGGCCTGTTTCCGAGAAATAATCAGGAGGCACACCTCCCACTTCTGTCGGATTCAGCTCATCGTCTAATAGAAAAATATCGGTATTGGTCCAAACATCCGAGCTATCGCCCGAAACGTAAAGCGGCACATCGCCAACAATCTGAATGCCTTTTTCGTTGGCATAACGTTTTAAACGGTGCCACTGCCTGAAAAACATAAACTGAACAAATTTCTCAAAAGCGATCTGCTGTTTCAGTTTTTCAGAAAGATTGGTTACGGCTTTCGGCTCTCTGAATTTTATTCCACGGTCCCATTCGCTCCAGTGCAATCCACCAAAATATTCACGCACCGAAATAAACAAGGCATAGTCGTTTAACCACCAGCCATGCTCATTCAGAAAGTGGTAATACTCATCGCGGAAATGATCAAACTTTTTCTCCTGAAAATGCTGAAAAGCCTTTTTTAACAGCGAGCTTTTCCATGCTGAAACTTTATCGAATTCCACTTTTGACTTTTTGAAAGCCGGTATCGTTTGAAAATCATCAACATTCAGCAGTTCCTCTTCCAAAAGCAGCTCCAAATCAATCAACACCGGATTTCCGGCAAAAGCAGAATAACACTGGTACGGCGAATTTCCGGCACCAACCGGACCAAGCGGAAGTATCTGCCAGAGTTTCTGACCGCTCTCCTCCAGAAAATCAACAAAGGCATAAGCCTCTTTCCCCAATGTTCCAACACCTTCCTGCCCCGGCAGCGAAGTTATATGCAGCAGAATTCCGCTTTTTCTAGTTGTCATTCTTAAAGTTTTCTCTGAATTGTTTTAAATGATCGGCAGTTTCGCGAACGATGCGTTGCACGGCCAATCCATGTTTTAAGTCGGCAATAACAGCTTCCGCGTCATCGCCCGTAAAAAACTGGTAATGCGCATGCACCATCGAGCGCAACCATCCTGGAGGCACGTGCCCCGAAGGAAAACTCGTAACAGGTTTGTAGTTGCTGCCAACTACCTGTTTCACCCACTGATCCGAACCTTCAGTGTAGTACTCAAAGTATTCCGGATTTTGCGATGAGTAACGGAATGCACCATTTTCAGCGTAAATCTCCAGCGACACCAAATCGCCCGAACCGGAACTAATCCGACTGGCCGACATATTCCCAACGGCACCGGTTTTTGGTTCGTACAACGACAGCGAACTAAACAAATCCGATCCGGCCGGCACACCCTCGAAATCGCCGGCCTGCAAGCCGCTTGTAATTTTCAGTTCTTCTCCCATAAAAGCCATCAACAGGCTAATTCCGTGCGATCCCAGATCGGCCATTGCACCGCCATCAGGAGCGGGAGTTAAACGCGTAACACGTTTGTTACGATAACTTTCCTGCAAGTAATCGCCGTGGTAATATTTCAAATCGAAATGAATGGGCTTTCCTATTTTTCCCGAGCGCCAGAATTTTAATCCCTCGCGAACCGATGAAGTCTGCAAATATTGAAATCCCACCTGAATACGAACATCCTGACCCGCCGTTTCCAGCAGCACTTTCATTTGTTCTTCCTCTTCCAACGAAGAACAAACCGGTTTCTCCAGGTAAATATATTTTACATTGGGCATTTGCAGTGCCAGTTTAAAATGCTCGAAATGCACTTTGTTCGGCCCTAAAATATATACCGCTTCAATTTTCTCATTCATTGCAAAATCCTCTACCGACTCAGCCTTTCCGAATCCCATCTGTTTGGCAAAGGCCTCGCGGCTTTCCACTCTTGCCGAAGCCACCGACTCCAAAATAATTTCGGGAACTTCGTTATAATAAAACTTCAGCGCCTGAATTGCATAAACGTGTGCACGGGCAATCCCGCCTGCACCAATAAATCCTACATATATTTTTTGCATGGTTTGTTTCAAATGTTTCGTCAAAAATAATGTTTTGTATAGAAGAATCTGTTCTATTTGTAAAAACAAAAGTGCCACCTGACTTAATCAGACAGCACTTTCTGCTCAAGCTATTTTAGTTTTTTACTTCAACCACTTATCCAACCAGTTGAAAAATACACGCTGCCACAAAATTCCATTTTGAGGTTGCAGCACCCAGTGGTTTTCTTCCGGTAAATACAGCATTTGTGCAGGCACTCCTCGTAATACAGCTGCATTAAATGCTGCCATTCCCTGCTCTGGCGGAACACGGTAGTCTTTTTCACCCTGTACAATCAAAATCGGAGTATCCCAGTTTCGCACATATTTATGCGGCGAGAATGAGTAGGAACGTTGCGCTGCTGCATTATCCTTTTCCCAGTAGGCACCACCGTAGTCGAAATTCACAAACCACATTTCTTCGGTTGTGGTGTACATGTGCTCGAAGTTAAAAATACCATCGTGAGCAATAAAAGCTTTGAATCGTTTTTCATGGTTTCCGGCCAAGTACATCACCGAATAACCGCCATAGCTTGCACCAACCGCACCCAATCTTGTTTCGTCAACAAAAGGCTCTTTGGCCATTTCATCGATGGCAGTCAGCAGGTCTTTAATATTCTGTCCACCATAATCTTTTGAAATCTGTTCGTTCCATTCCTGACCGAAACCGGGTAATCCACGTCGGTTTGGCGCTACAATAATATAATCGTTGGCTGCCATCATCTGGAAATTCCAGCGGTACGACCAAAACTGGCTAACCGTTCCCTGTGGTCCTCCCTGATTGTATAGCAGTGCCGGATATTTTTTGTTCGGATCGAAGTGTGGAGGATAGATCACCCAAACAGCCATTTGTTTTCCGTCGGTGGTTTCCATCCAGCGTTTTTCCACTTTCCCCATGGTAAGCTGATCCAGAATTCCCTTGTTCACGGTGGTTAAAGCTTTATCTTTTCCGGTAGTTGGATCAACCAAATACAACTCAGCCGGCTGCGACATGGAAACTTTTTGTGCCAACAACTGGTTTCCTACCGGAACTGCACTTTGATAATTGTGAACTCCATCGGTCAAACGGGTAATTGAATTATCGGCTAAAACCAATTGGTAAATTTCATCGGTTGCATGAATATCGCTGATAAAATAGATCGATTTTGAATCGGCACCCCAGCTTAATGCAGCGGCATTTTGATCGAAACCGGCGGTACAGTCTTTCTTTTCACAAGTTTCCAGATCAGCTACAAACAAACGGTTTTTATCCGCTTCATAACCATCGCGTTCCATACTTTCCCAGGCCAGGTATTTTCCGTCGGGCGAATAAACCGGATTCTGGTCGTAACCCATCATACCTTCTGTAAAGTTACTGGTTTTGCCACTTGCCACATCATACATGTAAATATCAGAATTGGTAGAAACAGCATATTCGCGCCCCACCTTTTTCTTACAAACGTACGCCAACGTTTTTGAATCCGGGCTCCAGACAATTTGCTCGGTTCCGCCAAAAGGTTTCATTGGCGAATCAAAACGTTCACCTTTCATAATGTCAGTTCCCGCTCCTACTTTTCCATCCGAATAATCGGCAATAAAAATGTGGTTATAGGTGTAATCGTGCCAGGTATCCCAGTGGCGGTACATAATATCTGTTTCCAGGCGTGCATTGGCTTTTGGCAAATCCGGGAAAAGATCGTGAATATCATTATCGAGCTTAACCGTTTTCAGGTAATATATTTTCGACATATCCGGTGCGTACTGAAATCCGAAAATTCCACCTTCAATTTCTGAAACCTTCTGCCTATCGCTGCCGTCAGGATTCATTTCCCACAATTGAACACTGCCCGAAGCCGATGACAAATAGCCGATCTTTTTTCCATCGGGGCGCCAAACAACATTGTATTCGTTACTGGCTGTGTTGGTGAGATTTTTTGCTTCTCCTCCCGCAACCGGAATTGTATAAATATCACGGTACGACTTATTCTCCTCAATATTGTAATAGGTTACCGTGTATAAAACCTGAGTTCCATCGGGCGAAACCTGTGCCCCTCCCAGGCGGCCAAACGACCATAAAACCTCAGGAGTCATTACATCTGAACTTAATTTCGGAGTTTCAGGCACATAGTTTTTAGCAACCTGCCCCGTCTCTTTTTGCGTACAGCTAACTATCGTCATGACAATTAAAATAAAAAGTGCAATTTTCTTCATTTTACTTTTTTGAAAAATTAGTGAATCCAAAATAAACATATTTAAAGTGCTCGGGCAATGATTTTTATACAAAAACCGTAAATATCGACTGAAAAAAATCTGTGGGGATTGGTTTGATGTCGGGTTTCCCATAAAAGAAAAAAGGCTACCCAATGATAGCCTTTTATAAACCTAAACCAAACCTAAGAAAATTTGTACCTTTTGTATTAGTTACGAGTAGTATATTCTAATCTCTTTTTACACTACCAAGCCCTTCAATATCGCGGGTAACTTTTGGATTTCCGGTGTAGCGAACTTTGCCAACACCTTCAATTTTGGCATACAGTGTTTCAACAGCATGTACCGAGCCGGTTCCAACTCCCTCAATCGCAAAACGGGCATTGTTCACACGAAGATCTTCCGCATCAACGTGTCCGGCTCCCGAGAGCTTAACATCTAAACTCTCAGCCACCCCACTCAACTGGACCAGCACACCGCCTTCGCCAACCAGCTCAATATCCTCGGCTTTCACCTCCAAATCAATCTTTGCTCCTCCTTCAACATGCACGTACAGGTCGTTCAAATCGAGGTACCCGTCGGTGTTTAAATTTAAACCGCCCTGCACTTTAATCTTATCCAGGCTTTTAAAAGTGACATACAAGTGAATGCGCTCGTAATTTATAAAGTCACGATCTACAACCACCCGCAATTCGTCGCCCCGGTTTTCAACATCCAGTTCATCCAAAACATCATCGTCGGGAGTTTTTATCGTTAACGCACTCTCGTTACCCTGCGATAAAAACACTTTATAACTGCCTTCGAGGTAGATGGCCGAGAAATTGTCGATATCGTAACGGCGCGAATCCCAGTCGTCGTCGTTTTGTGCCGAAAGGTTAACTGCAAATAAAATTGATAAGGTAAACAGCAATATTGTTTTCATAGTCTTTCTTTTTATAACGCTTCAAAAGTAAGGTTTCGTCTTTTGTATTTTGTACTTATTTCGATGAATACGTGCTTTTCCCAGATAAATGGAGGATTTGAGAACAGCTTCGGTTTTACTTCCGGGCATTTTTCAGCATAAAAAGCAACCCATAAAAAATTAAACCGGCAAGAACCAGAACCAGGAAAAAATCCATAAAAACATAGGTACGCGATGAAATGAGGCGATAAAAAATATACAAGGCCCCAAGTATAGTTCCCGCCATTAAACACCTTATAAAAAGCACATGAAATACTTTGATGAGTTGTGCCGAACAAAACAACCATAGTAAACCAAAAAGTAATACCCCTGCTCCTTCCCAATTTTTCCCGGTTTTCATTTCAACTAAACCGTACACTACCGGAAGTACGGAACATATTACCAAACTGCGCCCAATACTTTTTCTTATTTTTATTCGGGTTCGGTCTTTTCTAATTTTTGGGAACAGCGAAAACTGTATTTCTTCGCACCGGTATTCTTCAGAAAAAAGATCTTGCTCAGAGTGAATAATTCCACGTTTCAAGGCTTCCAGAATAGCCAGCTGCGCAGCTTCCGGCTGATAATGATCGCGCAATTTCAGCACCTCTTTTAGCTGCTCGTCGGAATAGTTCGGAATGTCTTCCCGGAAATCAAGCTCTCTATTTGAATATCTTTTCTGCCACATTTTATATCTTTTCTACCACATTTTATATCTTTTCTGCCACATTTTATATCTTTGAACAACGAACAGGCACGCCTGTTTCAGATGACAGTTGAAATAACCAAAAATAAATTTCATGTACAATTTTGAATTCAGAAATCCGGTTAAAATTCTTTTTGGAAAAGAATCGATTTCAAAACTATCCGGTGAAATTCCTACAGATGCAAACATTTTAATGATTTACGGTGGCGGAAGCATAAAACGCACCGGAGTATACGATCAGGTAATTGCCGCTTTAAAAGGTTGCACGGTTGAAGAATTTAGCGGAATTGAGGCCAATCCTCATTACGAAACCTGTATGGAAGCCGTAGATGTTGTAAAAAAGAAAAATATTGATTTTCTGCTGGCAGTAGGCGGAGGTTCAGTACTCGATGCCTCTAAATTTATTGCTGCTGCTGCCTTTTACGAAAACGGCGATCCGTGGGATATTCTTGCCGCGGGCGTAGCTGTTGAAAAAGCTTTGCCGCTGGGAGCAGTTTTAACCCTACCGGCAACAGGATCGGAGATGAACGGTAATTCAGTAATTACTCGCGCCGAAAGGCAGGAGAAAAAAGCTTTTGGTTCGCCACTGGTAATGCCGCAGTTTTCGGTACTCGATCCGGAATGTGTGTTTACCCTGCCCGACCGTCAGGTGGCCAACGGCGTTGTTGATGCCTTTGTTCACGTGATGGAGCAATACCTGACTTTCAAAGTAAATTCGCCGCTTCAGGACAGGCTGGCAGAAAGTATCCTGACCACTCTTATTGAGGAGGGACCAAAAGTATTGGCAGATCGGAAAAACTACGAAGCTGCTGCCAACTTTATGTGGTGTGCAACAATGGCACTAAACGGAATGATTGCTGTTGGTGTACCGCAAGACTGGTCGACACACGTTATTGGCCACGAATTGACTGCTTTCCACGGAATAGACCACGGAAGAACACTGGCCATTGTTTTGCCGGGTGTAATGCACATTAAGCGCGATAACAAAAAAGATAAGATCTTACAATATGGCGAACGCATTTGGGGCATTACAGCTGGTAACGAGAATGAAAGAATCGACGCCATTATTGCCCGAACTGTTGAGTTCTTTGAATCGTTAGGTGTACCATGCCGCTTGCCGGAATATGATGTTCCTGAATCGACCATAACTAAAATTGTTGACCGCTTTAAACAAAGCGAAGCCAAAATTGGTGAGAAACAGGATATGGATTACCTTGAAATTGAGAAGATCTTGAAAAACAGATTGTAATAGCTTTTCAGATAAAATAAAAGGTTGTCAGGCATGGTGTTTAATCACCCACTATCCCTGACAACCTTTTTTATGTATTAAAATAATCTCTGTATGCTGAATTCCTGAAGACCCGAAACAACAAATTAATTAGGTGACTTTTGTCTTCAAGCCAGACGGGCTCTTTCTTTTGCAATCGATCAAAAGAAAGCAAAAATCTTGTCAAAAAATAACCTTTGCGTTTTTTCAATGCGGCCAATTAGCCCGACTGACGGATTTTTGACGCGCCCGCAACAGATTTGCCAAAGTCCGCCTTCGAGAAAAAGCGTTAAGAAAATGAATGGATAGAACGTTAAAAAATCAAGTCTGTTTGACGATCGTTAGGCCTGAGGCACGAAGGACTAAAAGGAGGAGTTTCTTGATTTTAGTGAAAGGAATTTATTTTTAGCTTTTTATCGTCAGCGGTGGCTTTTTTGAATACTTTTTCAGCTATAGGAAAAAGTATTTTCTGTCTGAAAAGACAACTGAATGACAATCTATATATCAAACACAAACAATATGTATTCTTATTATTATTGATTTTATCTGGACTTTCTAACCCTATTTTGTATGTCTTCCTGTATGATTTTATAATACTCATTCATCAAACTTCGTAATACTTTATTATCCACATCAAACGAATGCCCGTCCACTTCGTTTACCGGAAGTATTTTTGGCGAAGTACCGGTTATAAAAGCGGCATCAAAACCAGTTAATCCATCCAGTTGTATTTCAGATTCAACTACTTTTAGCTTGAGGCGATTGGCGCAGGCGATTGTTTTTTGCCGGGTGATACCCAACAACACCTGCTTGCCCGGAGGTGTAATTATTTCATTGCCTTTTATAAAAAACACATTGCTTCGGCTTCCTTCGGTAATTCGCTGTACATGATCGACTAGCAGCACTTCGTAAAAACCTAAGGTTTCCATCAGTCGGTTCGCTTGTTTTCGAACTTCGGTTTGAAAAACTTTGGCATTGGGATTCATACGCTCGGCGTGTAACAACCCGCAGCGGATTCCCAACTTGTACTGTTCAGCGGAAGGATAATTATGGGCTATAAAAAAAGCTTTCAGGTTGGTTTTGCACGAAATAAGAATATTTCCCTCATCCACCTCGTTTCGAATGATTAGCTGATTTAAGAACGCCTCCAACTGCGTGCAGCTGTATCGAATCTCTTTTCCGGCCAGTTCGGCCGATGACTGCATTCGAAGCAAATGCTCATCCAAAAACAGTGGAACTCCGTTCACAACACGTAAAACTTCGTAGATTCCACCTTCGTTTTCGGCCGGCACAAAAGTAGAAACCGGCACAAGCCTACCGTTAAAAACAAAATATTTATGGATTGGAAAAAGTGCCATCTGTTTCTTTTGTGGTAAATTTATTGAAATGTTTCAAAAGCAATTCAAATGCCACCTGAAATTCCGTTGCCAATTCAATATAATCCTTACAAACATCACTTCCGTTTCCTGCTGAACGAAATTAAAGAATGGCGGGTTAACGACTGGAGCGTTACCGAAAAAGTACTTCTTTCGATCGGGAACAACCTGTTCGATTTCTACCTCGGAGAATTAACACCGGAGCAGATTTGTAATTCCAGCCTCAACTATTTCGAAACAAAAAATATTACCACCCAAACTGCCTTTAACCATTGGCTGGGAAATTCGGAGTGGAAAAAGATAACGTTATCCGACGAATCGCAATGGCTGATAAAACGAGGCAACCAGGCAGATCGTTACATCCATATTCATCCTGCAAAGTTTTCGAAACACACCATCAGGGTACGCGCCACTACATTAAAAACGGTACTGACTTTATGCGTGCACAAAATTCCGATTAGCGATGACGGGGAGCAAAATCTACAGTACGTTAACAAACATCGGTCTTCGTACCTGCAACTTTCGCCAATAAAATCGTTGGATGAAGAAGATTCAGGAATCTTAAAACTCTGGCAACTTTTTGTAAATGCAGCAATTATTTCTTAACCCTGAAGCTGCAAAACCTCGAGCACTGCATTTTTGTAACTGCGTCCGATAGGCAATTCTTTTCCCGGAACCTCGATACTTGTAGAGGTAAATGCTTCGATTTTTGACAGCGACACTATAAACGATTTATGAATACGCATAAAACCACTGTCGGGCAGTTTTTCCGACATATGGGTCATGCTGGTTTTTGTGATGATCTTTTTCTCAGTAGTATATATCTGCACATATTCGCTCAAACCCTCAACATAAAGTATTTCGTTTAAATGAACTTTTAAGACCTTTTTATTCTCTTTCACATAAATAAAGGCTTCATCAGATTTTCCATTGGTTGAGGCTACGGGTTGAGCGGCCGGAATATCATCCTGAACCGATTGATAATATTTATTTACCGATTTTAAAAAACGCTCAAAGGTTATTGGTTTCAGCAGAAAGTCAACCACATCCAACTCAAAGCCTTCAAGAGCGTACTCGCGGTAGGCAGTGGTAATAATAACTTTTGGCGGATTTTTTAATGTCCGTAGGAATTCGATTCCTGTGATCTGGGGCATCTGAATGTCCATAAACATCAGATCGATTTTGTGATTGTGAAGCTCCTGCAAGGCTTTCATGGCATCGCCACATTCTGCACAAATTTCAAAATTATCTAGTTTTTCAATGTGCGAGCGCATCAAGTCACGTGCAAGAGGCTCATCATCGATAATGAGGCACTTAGTTTTCATGGTAATACGGAATTAGCTTTCGTTTTCTGTTTAATCCGAAGTACATGCTTCGGTCTGTTTTCAATCTGTTTTTAAAATAGTACGAGAAACAGGTATAGTGTTACACTTTTACGGATAAATTTCTATACTAAATTCTCTAAAATTGTCATCAATGTTCTTCACCAACCGGTGTTTGCCGGGGTAATTATAATGCAAACGCCGGTAGGTAATTTTATTGTCTTCAGTGTCGGCTATCTTAAAACCGTTTTCGCTCCAAAATGTAAACGAAAACAGCAAATACTTTCGTTCCGCTTTTATAATGACTGTACTTTCATACGTTTCGTTACACTCGTAGGCAACTTTTATTGCAGAATTTATAAACGGAAGCAGCAAAAGTGGTGGAACAACATATGATTTAAGGTTTCCGCTAACAATAAAATTACTACTTAGCCGCTCTCCCAAAGCGTGGTTATGAATGGTCATAAACTCCTCCAGTAACTTAACTTCCAGCTCAAGCGGTATCAGTTCTTCTTTTCCTTCATAAAGAAACCGGTTGAGGAAGTTCGAAATATTAATAATCATTTCCGGTGCCGTTTCCGCCTTTTTTAACGACAGAACTTCCAGCTCCTCAATCAATTCCAGAACAATGCGGGGTTGCAACTGATACCGGTAAATTTCCAGCTCAGTTTCGAGTTTCGAACGCAGCAACTCTTCTTTCTGGTACTCGGCCCGATACCACGAACTACCGGCTTTTATGGCCAGGAATACTAAAATGATATAATGATTACCAAAACCGCTGATCACAATATTTTTAAGATTCAGGAATCCGGGAGCAAACATTTTGCTTTTGTCGAAAAGATAAAAAACAAGGTAGTTGCTCCAAAGTAATTCAGTCACCGAAAAAACAATGAGAAGAACAGTTACACCTGCTGCAAACAATAAGTAACGCCCCAGGAAAAATGTTCTGGGTAAAAGCCAGTAGGCAATTAAATAGGTATGTGCTACAAAAACAGGTAAAGTAATGAGGTAATACATTAGCCAAACATGTAACGAAGCAATTCCTTCGTTCAAGGTTTGAATAAAGGTGAACGATATTACCCATGCCGCCCAGAAGATGACATGCAAAATATAATCCCTTTTAGCGATATGTAATATGCCTGTGTTCATGTGTATTTATTAATTCCAGACGCACTTTAAAACGGTCGCCCAGATCGTTCACTTTCAGGTCATAACCCTGTCCGTCGTAAATAATATTTAAACGCCTTTTTAATCCGCTGTAGCCACTTCCCCGCTCAATTTCTTTTGTCTTTTTCTGCAAACCTTCGGGCTTGCTGTTTTCGGTTTCGATAATTATTTTTTCATCGGTAGCTTGTACCAAAATAGTAATCCACGGTGCGCCGGCATCCAGACTACTGCCGTGTTTAAAACTGTTTTCAACCAGCAGAAACACTACCATTGGAGGAATTTGCGCCGTGTTTAAATCGCCCTCGGTTTTGTAACTCACCTGCAAGCGTTTCCCGTAACGTAATTTCTCCAGCTGAAGGTAATTTTCAACGAGTTCCACTTCATCTTTTAACGATACAAATTCTTTCAGGCTTTCGTTAATAATATAAGTCAGCACAATTTTCATGCGGCTAATAACCTCGTTGGTTTTGCCGGGATTAAGCAAGGACAATGCATAGAGATTGTTAATGGTGTTAAACATGAAATGCGGATCGAACTGCGATTGCAAAAGTGTTGTTTGTGCTTTTCGGTGTTGCTGCTCCAGTTTCTTTCTGAGGTTCTCTGTAAGAACGTAATCCTTAACATATTTTCCAATACAAAACAAGGCCACAATAAAGGTCATGTCTTTGGTATTCATCACAATCAACCGAAGATTAAAAGCACCGTTTCCGGATATATTTTCGGGAGCTATTGAAGCATAAAAAATATAATCGGAGAACAATAATTTTAATGCCGACAAGCCAATTCCAACCAGTAAAAAAACGACAATAAACCAAAAGGGTTTGGCTTTTAACAACAACTCGGGAATCAGTAAAAAAATGGTAATATAAGCGTAGCCAAAAAAGAAAAAGGCATTGCCAAGTGTTATTCCGAAAACGTGAAGCAGGCTGTTGTTTTCGCTTTGAACAAATAGAATCCCCGTAAACAATACCACAGTAAATACAAAGAATAAAATATGCCTTGTTCCCCGGTAAAGCACACTGTTATTGTACAACAATTTGTTCATACCATTAACTCCCCTATCATAAAGGTAACAACATTTATAAGAGCTCTTCGAAGATAAACATCGGGAGAGTAGCAAAATCCTGTCGTTGACTGACAGAAATTGTCGTTTTGCAGCAAAAAAACTTCCATTCATTGAAAAGCCCTGCGTTGTAACAACGCAGGGCCTTCGAGTAAAGTACTCACTAATTTTATATTACCCTTTCAAATTCTACTCACTCTTTATTTTCAATGGTTTCTGTTTTTTGTTCTGTTCTGTTAAGAGAAAAAACCCCCGCCCCTCTGGCGGGGATTAGCTTTTCACATTTCTATGAAAAAAATTGCGCTGTATAATTTCTTTTTAAAAACTGGCTTGATATTCGTCTTTCACCAAATCAGGGAAATAACATGCAATCAAACCCAGTAAATCGTCCTGCGATTTTTTGTTCTGGCAAATTACCCGTTGTGAGTAGTAGGCAACTCTGTCCAGTTTCAGTTCCATTTCTTCTTTTGGCAACTGCTGGAAACGAGCTTCCATTTTCTTCACTCCAAACACATGGTTTCGGCAGGTATATTCAATTTCAAACTCATCAGTGCGAACAATAAATGTTGTACATTTTTTTCCTTCTTCGCACAAAACTCCAATTCGTATAGGATTGCTAATATTTTCGTACGTTAACTCGTAAGTTTCCAATAGCTGATCGTCGTAAACCATTGGCGAGCTTGAATTAACTATAGTATACTTACCAAATTCGGTAAGTGAGTTTCCGGTCATCGCCTTTCCGTCTTTTATTTTTGCGGTGGCGCCCATGCTTAAAATTGCAAGGCAAATGCTTAATAGAACTAGTTTTGTTTTCATCTTATTATTGTTTTAATTGTTCTTATACTTCAAATTTATGTAACTAACTGACGTGATGCTTTTTAATTCAGCATTCAGTAATTAACCGCCAATAAACGTCAGGTTTTATTCTGCAAAATTCGTTAACCGTTATTCACCTGCCTTCTGCTACAGTTGCCCTTAAAATTGTGCTGTTGGCTGTTCTACGAAATCAATCATTGCACACCTTCGGTAAAAGTTTTAGCCTGTGATGGGCTGAAAAAGAAAGTTTTATTTTACTTTGCATGCTATGGAAATTGCTTCGCTGAGCAACATAAAAAAGGAATTAAAGAACCTGCCGCCCGAGGTTTTACAAGATGTAATAACCCGGCTGGCCAAATATAAAAAAGACAATAAAGAGCTACTTAGTTATCTATTGTTTGAAGCTCATAACGAAGATGAATACATCAGGCAGGTAAAAGAAGAAATCGACCTGGAATTTATGAGCCTGAACCGCAGCAGCTTTTACTTAGCAAAAAAAACAATTCGGAAAGTTTTAAAAACTACCAATAAGCACATTCGTTTTTCGGGCAAAAAAGAAACGGAAATTGAACTGTTGCTATATTTCTGCAAGAAGCTAAAAAACTCGCGCCTGGATTATAAACGCAGCCGGGTTGTATTCAACATGTACCTGAACCAGGTAAAACGGATTCAAAAAGTTATTTCCATGCTTCACGAAGATTTACAATACGATTACCGCGAAGAACTGGAAGCGCTATAAAACAACAATTCTCATTCATTCTGAAAAGCCGTCCGAACATCCTATTAATAAATACGTTACTGTGTTAAGGTTTGTAAACGATATTGTTTAAACCATAAACGCCATGCGAATTCTTTTAACCGGAGCAACCGGATACATAGGAAAAAGACTGCTGCCCGTATTGGTACACAAAGGGCACCATGTAACATGTGTTGTAAGAGACAAAAAACGTGCTGCATTTGGCACTACCATTGAAAAATCGATTGAAATTATTGAGGCGGATCTGCTGGACAAACAAAGCCTGCAAAAAATACCGGAAGACATAGACATTGCCTATTATCTGGTTCATAGTATGTCCGACTCGCGCGATTACGAAGAACAGGAAAAATTATCGGCTATAAACTTCAGGGAGCGAGTAAATAAAACCACAACCAAACAGGTGATTTATTTAAGTGGTATTGTTAACAACCAAGCGCTTTCCAAACACCTGAAATCGAGATTAAACGTTGAACAGGAACTGGCAAAAGGCGATTATGCGCTAACCACACTTCGAGCAGGAATTATTATCGGTTCCGGTAGTGCCTCTTTCGAAATTATTCGCGACCTGGTGGAGAAGCTGCCGGTAATGGTAGCGCCAAAGTGGTTGAAAACACGTTGCCAGCCCATTGCTATTTCCGATGTTATTCGATTTCTGGAACTATCGATAAACAACCATGCAGTATTCAACAAAAGTTTCGATATTGGAGGCAACGAAATTCTCACCTACAAACAAATGCTGCTGCGCTTTGCAAAAGTTAGGGGCTTAAAACGCCGGATCATTTCAGTGCCGGTAATGACTCCGCGGTTATCGTCGTACTGGCTGTATTTTGTTACCTCAACCTCCTATAAACTGGCCACTTCGCTGGTCGACAGTATGCGCGTTGAAGTAATTGCACGCAACGATGAGCTGACCCAACTTTTTAATCTGCAACTGCTAAGCTACGAGCAGAGTTTGCAACAGGCCTTTAAAAAGATCGAACAGAATGAAATTATCTCGAGTTGGAAAGATTCGTTTATTAGCGGGCACTTGCACGGGCAGCTCTCGGATTTTATAAATGTTCCGAACTTTGGTTGTTTCAAAGATGTACGTATAGCAGAAACGCCCTCGGCGGAAAATACCATTGAAAAAATATGGCAAACAGGTGGAGAGAACGGTTGGTATTACGGTAACCGGCTTTGGAAATTTCGTGGATTTATGGATAAAGTGGCCGGTGGCGTAGGGCTTCGCAGAGGCCGAACCAATATGCACACAATAAGTGCCGGTGATGCCATTGATTTTTGGCGGGTGATTTATGCCGGAAAAATGGAAGGACGTTTATTGCTTTATGCCGAAATGAAAATTCCCGGCGAAGTTTGGCTTGAATTTAAAATTCGCAATAATCAGCTGATTCAAACAGTCACCTTCAGGCCAAAAGGACTTTGGGGAAGAATGTACTGGTACCTGTTCAAACCGTTTCGTTCGTTTGTTTTTAAACGAATGATAGCGAATATTGTTAAATGCTGAAAACTTACATTTGCAGAAAGAAAATGAATAAGATTAACATCGTTTGGTTACGACGCGATTTACGACTGACTGATAATACCGCATTGCAGCAAGCCCTGAAAAGTGATAACAAAACAGCAGTGCTTTTTATATTCGACACCAATATTCTGGACGAACTGGATAAAGATGATGCCCGCATAACTTTTATTCATCAGCAACTGACCAAACTGGATAAAGAACTACAAACGATGAACTCCGGGTTGCTGGTAAAAACCGGCGAGCCATTAAAAATCTGGCAAGAATTGATCAACGATTTTGAAATTGGAGAAGTACACTTTAACCGCGATTATGAACCTTATGCTACTGATAGAGATGACCAGTTAAAGCAAGTTCTAAAGAAAAACAGCATCTCCGTTTTCTCACACAAAGACCAGGTAATTTTCGAGCCCCACGAAGTTTTAAAAACAGACGGAACGCCTTACACAGTTTTTACCCCTTATAAAAACAAATGGCTTGAGCATTTTGATCCGCAACAACTAAAAGTTGAAGAGCATATTAAAACGAATTCTTTCGCTTCTATTGAATCTTCTCTACCAACATTGGAGGCAATCGGTTTTCGGAAATCAACAATTTCTGTAAAAGACTACGATTTATCAGTTGTAGAGAATTATAGCAAAACACGAAACTTTCCGGCAATTCACGGAACCAGCCAGCTTAGTGTTCACCTGCGTTTTGGAACAGTTAGCATCCGCAAAATTGTACAGCAAGTGTACACGCAATCACCCGATTTTCTGAGCGAACTGGTTTGGCGCGAGTTTTTTATGCAGATACTTTTCCATTTCCCACGTGTGGTAAACGAGAATTTCAGAACCAAATACAACGGGATACAGTGGCGCAATAACGAAAAAGAATTTGAGCGTTGGTGCACCGGAGAAACCGGCTACCCAATTGTAGATGCCGGAATGCGCGAACTGAATAAAACCGGTTATATGCACAACCGTGTACGCATGATAACGGCTAGCTTCTTGTGTAAACACCTGCTTATCGACTGGCGCTGGGGAGAAGCGTATTTTGCAAAAAAACTACTCGATTTTGAGCTTTCATCAAACAACGGAAACTGGCAATGGGCCGCAGGAACCGGTTGCGATGCAGCGCCATACTTTCGGGTTTTTAATCCTGCCGAGCAGGTGAAAAAGTTCGATAAGGAGATGCGTTACATCAAAAAGTGGGTGCCCGAATTTCAGGAGCTTTCCTACCCTGCGCCAATGGTCGACCATAAAATGGCCCGCAACCGAGCACTGGAAACCTACAAAAAAGGCATCGCTGAATAATTCTTCTCATTAGTTATAGATAACATAAAAACTTCGAACAAATTATTACCTTTAGCCAACCATCAATAGACCTGATATGAACAAAAAAAGCTGTCTGCTCATCATACTTTTGCTTCCCTTAATAACTTTTGCTCAACTGGAAAATGTACGATCAACACTTGAAATTTATAATATTGTAACCAACGAACGTGAAATCGTCCGCAGTGAAGAAGCCCATTTTGAAGCACCAAACTGGAGTAGCGACGGAAGTTTTTTGCTTATCAATCAGGACGGAAAATTGTATAAAGTTGATCTGGAAACGAATACAAAAACAATGCTAAACACCGACTTTGCCGACCGCTGTAATAACGATCACGGAATCTCATTCGATGGTAAATGGCTGGCAATAAGTCACCAGGCCGAGTCGGAACCGGCAAGTGGTGAATCCCCAAAAAAAGGATCACGAATTTATGTTTTACCCATAGAAGGAGGAACACCCAAAGCAGTTACACCAAAGGTGCCGTCGTACTGGCACGGCTGGTCGCCCGATGGAAAACGTCTGGCTTATTGTGCAGAACGTAACGGCGAATACGATGTGTATACCATTTCAATTGACGGAGGTGAAGAAACCCGTTTAACTACCGAAACCGGGTTGGACGACGGCCCGGAATATTCGCCCAACGGGAAAACCATTTATTACAACTCAATGGCTTCCGGAAAAATGGAGATCTGGCAGATGAATGTTGATGGCTCGAATAAAAAACAGTTGACCAATGATACTTATTCCAATTGGTTTGCACACCCGTCTCCCGACGGAGAATATCTGGTACTTATTAGTTATCATCAGGATCAGGGCAGTGCTCATCCGGCCATGAAAGAAGTTTCGTTGCGCTTAATGAATCTTTCCGACGGATCGATAAAAACATTGTGCTCATTCACCGGCGGACAAGGAACCATTAATGTCCCCTCGTGGGCACCCGATGGCAATCATTTTGCCTTTGTTAGCTACGAGTACATCAAAAAATAAATCCGGCTAATTAAAACGTTCAACACCCATGCTAACAAACTCTAAATCTGTCGTTAGCAAGCTGTTACTTATTCCATAATCTTAACAAGAATTAAATTTTTCAAATTATAAAAAATGAATACCGAAAACACTTTTAACGAAGAAACACTACCTACAGAGAATCAACCGGCAGCAAAACCAGAAACACTGGAACTTACTGAAGATATTAACCACAACCTGCACAGCGCCGGAAAATGGAGCCAGTTTTTGTCCATCCTTGGATTTATTGGAACCGGATTTATGGTATTGGGCGGAATCAGCGTGAGTCTTATGACAGCATTTATTCCTGCCACAAAACCAAACATATTTCCATTTCCGATGGCTTTATTCGGACTATTATACATCGTTTTTGCCGGTGTATATTTCCTGCCCATTTTATATTTGTTTCGTTTTTCAAACAGTATTAAACAAGCCGTTGCACTAAAAAAGCAGGATCAACTGTCAATTGCTTTCAATAATCTGCGGGCACATTACAAAACCTTTGGCATTATCATGATTGTAATTATGTGTCTCTACCCCATCATGATAATTGGAATGGTGCTAATTGGAATATTCTCAGGATTGGGAGCCGCAGGTGGTGGTATTCCGATGTAAAATGGATTGACGGATTGAGGGACTGAAGGATTGATAATTGAAGGACTGAAGGACATGCTATATTTAAGTCATTGGTCATTGGATATTATTGTAAACCTGAAACTTTTACCTTTTTACTTTTGCCTTTCTCACCGTGTAACACTGAGCCTCCTTTGTGAAACTTTGTGCTAAAGGTTGAAGAAGATTGTGAAGACAAAATTCTGACTATTTGGGAATAATTACGGATTATAAAAACTCGTAGCTGATAACTCTGGCTGGTAGCTTCTCTCTAAACTATTTCTTATTTTTGCGGCAGAATAAAAACAAACAAAATGAGCGACGACAAGAAAATAATTTTTTCGATGTATAAGGTGAGTAAAACCTACCCACCTAGTAAAACAGTTATTAAGGATATTTCGCTTTCGTTTTTCCTTGGAGCCAAAATCGGAATCATCGGTTTAAACGGATCGGGAAAATCGACCCTGTTAAGAATTATTGCCGGGCAGGATGAAGCCTTTAACGGCGAACTGGTTTTTGCACCGGGCTATTCGGTAGGTTTGCTTGAACAGGAGCCACAACTCGACGAGAGCAAAACCGTTATCGATGTGGTAAAAGAAGGTACACAGGAAACCGTTGATGTGCTGAACCGCTACGAAGAAATCAACCAGCAATTCGGGCTACCGGAGGTGTATGAAAATCCGGATAAAATGGACGAGCTGATGAAAGAGCAGGCCGAGCTGCAGGAAAAAATGGATGCACTGGACGCCTGGAACCTCGACAGTAAACTGGAACGTGCCATGGACGCACTACAGTGTCCGCCAAACGACCAGCCCATAAGCGAACTTTCAGGTGGTGAACGCCGTCGTCTTGCCCTGTGTCGTTTGTTGTTACAGGAACCTGATGTGCTGTTGCTCGATGAGCCTACCAACCACCTGGATGCCGAAAGTATTTTGTGGCTGGAAGCCCACCTCGATCAGTATAAAGGAACGGTTATCTGTATTACGCACGACCGTTATTTCCTTGATAATGTTGCCGGCTGGATTCTGGAACTCGACCGTGGCCAGGGTATTCCGTGGAAAGGTAACTACACCTCGTGGCTGGAACAAAAATCAAAACGTCTGGAGCAGGAAGAGAAAGGCAGCCAGAAACGCAAAAAGACACTGGAACGCGAGCTGGAATGGGTTCGAATGGCACCAAAAGCACGTCAGGCTAAAAGCAAAGCCCGTTTAAGCGCTTACGATAAGATGTTGAATGAAGACGCCAAACAGAAAGAAGAAAAACTGGAGATCTTTATTCCGAACGGTCCGCGGCTTGGCGATAAAGTAGTTGAAATGGAAGGTGTGAAGAAAGGTTTTGGCGAGAAACTGTTGTTTGAAGACCTGAGTTTTAAACTTCCACCTGCCGGAATAATTGGCGTAATCGGGCCAAACGGTGCCGGAAAAACCACACTGTTTAAACTGATAATGAAACAACTGGAGGCAGACGCCGGAAGTATTGACATTGGCGAAACGGTAAAAGTAAGTTACGTGGATCAAACCCATGCCGCCATTGATCCGGAAAAAACAGTTTACCAGGTTATTTCAGGTGGAACGGAAACCATAATGCTGGGCAACAAACAAGCCAATGCGCGCGCTTATGTTGGGCGTTTTAATTTTAATGGTGCCGACCAGGAAAAGAAATGCGGCGTACTTTCGGGTGGTGAACGTAACCGTCTGCACCTTGCGCTGGCTCTTAAATCGGAAGGTAACCTTTTGCTGCTCGATGAGCCTACCAACGACATCGATGTAAATACGCTGCGTGCACTGGAAGAAGGTTTGGATAGCTTTGCCGGCTGTGCCGTAGTAATTTCGCACGATCGCTGGTTCCTCGACCGTATTGCCACGCATATTTTAGCGTTTGAAGGCGACGGTCATGTGCATTTCTTTGAAGGTTCGTTCTCGGAATATGAAGAAAACCGCAAAAAACGTATGGGTAACGAAACACCAAAACGTTTTAAATATAAGAAACTGATGGCGTAAGAAAGCGCTTGAAGACCGAAGTCGGGAGTCCGAAGTTAAGACCCGTTCTGTATGATTTAACAATTACAGAACGGGGCTTTTTTCTGAAAGTCCCCATCTTTTTATGTGTATTGCCGTTTGAGTTTCGTCCGGGAGAACCATCTGGCTTCGATCTGCTTTCTTCGCCGGACGATTTCCCTTTGGTCATTTCATCCCGGCGCTACGCACCGGGTTATTCACATTCGACGCTTCCAGCGTCATAAAAACTTGCAATTGCCACATTTCAGGTCAATAAACTCGTCTTAATTTTGTAATTCAGTTCAATATCCCGAAGGGATAAAATATGAC
>NZ_JBFHGM010000063.1:0-21059 GCF_041583095.1 Draconibacterium sp. | reverse complement strand
TTTCCTAACCTAACCAAATCTATTCTCTATGAAAAAACACTTAAACTATTCAAATTCTATGTTACAAAAATACGGCGCATTTTAGTTAACGCGTATCAACGGAAGTTAAAGAATGTTAACAGTTTATTTTCAAGAAATACACTCGCCGCCTGAGGTGTAAACAAAACAGAATTTCAACCGTTCGAAATAACAAACATCAAAACAGAATGAAAAAAACATTAGCACTAAAAAGCCGTATTTATCCGAACAATTTGCTATTAAAGCAAATCAGACATATACAAATAGTACAATGCCTGAATACATTATGTTACATGCCTATAAAACAGGCTTTAAAGCAGTTCAAAAACTTTCTAAAGTGGAAAAATAAAGTTACTTTAGCGTCCATTTCAATTTTAAATCTAATTCTATATTATTATAACTAAAATTTCAATTTTATGACAAAACATGTATATACTTTCGGAGCCGGAAAGGCAGAAGGTAAAGCAGACATGAAAAACCTTCTTGGAGGTAAAGGTGCCAACCTTGCAGAGATGAACCTTATTGGCGTTCCGGTTCCCGCAGGATTTACTATTACTACAGATGTTTGTACAGCATATAACAAACTAGGAAAAGATGCGGTTATTGATATGCTAAAAGCTGAAGTTGAAAAAGCTATTGCTGATACAGAAGTGGCAATGAATGCGAAGTTTGGCTCAAAAGGCGAAGCTTTTCCACTGATGCTTTCAGTTCGTTCGGGCGCACGGGTTTCAATGCCTGGAATGATGAATACCGTACTTAACCTTGGTATGAACGATGATGCGGTTAAAATTTTGGCCGAAAAATCGGGTAACGAGCAATTTGCTTACGACTCGTACCGTCGTTTTATTCAAATGTATGGCGATGTGGTAATGGGTGTTGAAGCAGAAGAAGGCGAGCACGACCCATTCGAAGAGGTACTTGATAGAGTAAAAGACGAAAAAGGCTATAAAACAGATGCTGAAATTCCGGCTGAAGATTATAAAGTTATTGTTGAAGAGTTTAAAGCAATTGTAAAAGAAAAAGCAGGAATAGAGTTCCCAACAAATCCTTGGGATCAGCTTTGGGGTGCAGTTTGTGCTGTATTCGATTCGTGGAATACACCTCGCGCAATTCTTTACCGCCAAAAAGAACAAATTCCTGAAGAATGGGGAACAGCGGTTAACGTTCAGGCCATGGTTTATGGTAACATGGGCGATACTTCGGGTACCGGTGTATGTTTCTCGCGTGATGCCGCTACCGGCGAAAACCTGTTTAATGGCGAATACCTGATTAATGCCCAGGGAGAAGATGTAGTTGCCGGAGTTCGTACTCCTCAGGAAATTACCTTGATTGGCTCGCGTCGTTGGGCAGAACGTAACGGAACTTCAGAAGAAAAGAGGAAAGCAACTTTCCCTTCGCTTGAAGAAGCAATGCCGGAAGTCTATGCACAACTGAACGATATCCAGCAAAAACTGGAAAATCATTATAAAGATATGCAGGATATGGAGTTCACTATCCAGGATGGTAAACTTTGGATGTTGCAAACCCGGAACGGGAAGCGTACTGGTGCTGCCATGGTAAAAATGGCTGTTGACATGCTTGAAGAAGGTATGATTGACGAAAAAACAGCATTACTGCGTCAGGAACCTAACAAACTGGACGAACTACTTCACCCAGTTTTCGATAAAGAAGCAATTGCAAATGCAACTGTATTGAGTAAAGGTTTACCAGCATCTCCGGGTGCGGCTACCGGCATGTGTGCTTTCTCGGCCAAACGCGCTGAAGAATTGGCAGCTGAGGGTAAAAAAGTAATTTTGGTTCGACGCGAAACTTCTCCTGAAGACCTTGCAGGGATGTATGCTGCTGAAGGAATTTTGACAGAACGTGGAGGAATGACTTCGCACGCTGCAGTTGTTGCACGTGGTATGGGTAAATGTTGTGTTTCATCAGCTGCCGGAATTACTGTTACCATGACTTCAATGAAAATTGGCAATAAAGAATATAAAGAAGGAGATTTTATTTCATTGAACGGCTCAACCGGCGAAGTATACGATGGTGAAGTGGCCACAATTACTCCATCGTTAGATGGCGACTTTGGTAAAGTAATGCAATGGGCCGAAAACAATACAAGAATGTATGTACGCACCAATGCCGATTCTCCTGCAGATGCTGAAATAGCTCGCGAGTTTGGAGCTAAAGGTATTGGTCTTTGCCGTACCGAGCACATGTTCTTCGAAGGCGACCGTATCTGGAAAATGCGTGAAATGATTCTGGCTGAAAATGTGGAAGGACGTAAAGCTGCTTTGGCAAAATTGCTTCCTATTCAGCGCGAAGACTTCTACGGAATTTTGAAAGCTATGGACGGATTTGGTGTAACTATCCGCTTGTTGGATCCACCATTACACGAGTTCACTCCGAATGATTTGGAGTCTCAAAAAGAAATGGCCGAGAAATTAGGCGTTCCTGTTGAGGTTGTAAAAGAAAAAGTTGAAAGTCTGCACGAGTTTAACCCAATGTTGGGTCACCGTGGATGTCGTTTAGGAAATACTTATCCTGAGATTACAGAAATGCAGGCTCGCGCAATTATCGAAGCTGCTTGCGATCTGAAAAAAGAAGGATTCGATCCTAAACCTGAAATTATGGTTCCACTTATTGGTACTGTAAAGGAATTGAAACTTCAGGAAGAAATTATCCGTTCGGTTGCTAAAGAAGTAATGACTGAAAAAGGAGTTGAAGTGGATTATATGTTGGGTACTATGATTGAGATTCCACGTGCTGCATTAACTGCAAATGAAGTTGCAGAAGTTGCTGAATTCTTCTCATTCGGTACAAACGACCTTACACAGATGACTTTTGGATACTCTCGTGATGATGCTGCAAAATTCTTGCCTGTTTACCTTGAAAAAGGCATTCTGAAGCAAGACCCATTTGAAGCACTTGACCAAACAGGTGTTGGACAACTGGTAGAAATCGCTGCCGAAAGAGGACGTTCAGTACGTAGCAACCTGAAATTAGGAATTTGTGGTGAGCATGGTGGTGAGCCATCATCGGTTGAGTTTTGCCACGGAGCCGGATTGGATTACGTAAGTTGTTCTCCTTTCCGTGTGCCAATTGCACGCGTTGCTGCTGCTCAGGCTAATTTAAAGTAGAAAATACTTAAGCAAGATAATTAAGAGCTGCTCTTCGGAGTGGCTCTTTTTTTTTGATCTTTTATCAAAAACCAAGTAGAATTACCTGGTTAAAATCGAGTAATTCTACGCTATTTTTTTTGCTATTTCTTACCGAACTTTGCTTCAACTATTAAAGGATCCATCAATGGAAATAAGGCGTAAAATAAATTCACATTCGTTAGACACATTCACATCACTATCGCTGAACTGTATTTCCTCCCCTCTGTATAGTTATTTTTTATCCTCTAGCTTTCAACACATTTTACTTCAACATACACTGTCCCATTTCCCTGAGTCACTGTGATAAAAAATAAGATGATGGAATCCGAAAAGGAGCGCAGATTTTGTGCTCCTTTTATATTTTATAGAGGCTATTTTTAATGGCAAATATTACAAGACCTGCAATATTTTTTGTATTTGTTTTTTCCAGCAGATTGTACTTGTGTCCTTCTATAGTACGTGCGCTCAGGCCCAGTTTTTCACCAATTTCGGTGGCCGTTAGTTCTTCACAAATCAGCTTCAGTACCTGACTCTCGCGCTTTGTAAGTTTTAACTGTGATCCCGTATCTGTAGAAGCATTCTTCTTAAGGCCTTGTAAAACTGCTCCCGATAAACTTCCCGAAAAGTAAAAATCGTTTTTTATTACTTTTTTTATGGCCAACTCCAACTCATCAGGCTCGGCATTTTTTAACAGATAACCGTTTACCCCTTCGCTAACCAGGTGAGCCACCAGTTGAGGAGCTTCCTCCATACTGAGTATTAAAATCCGAATATCGCGGAAGTCTTTTCGCAGATGTTTGGTTACCTCAACGCCATCCATTTCGGGCATATTAATATCGAGCAATACCAGGTCTGGTTTTTTATCCAGCTCCCCGATCAACCCCAACAATTCAACACCGTTACCGGCCTCGTAGATATTCTCAACAATGTCAAAATCTTCTAACAGGCCAACCATACCTTTTCTAAAAAGTTTATGGTCGTCGGTAACTACAATATCTATTTTTTGCTCACTCATTAGCCTGCAAAATTATAATTGCCCGGGTTCCTTTTCCCGGCGATGATTTCATTTTAAATTTTGCATTTGCCATCTCCGAACGGCTTTCAAGGTTTCGCAAACCAAGTCCTGTTTGCATTTTTTCTTCCAGAAGAAATCCCTTTCCGTCGTCGCCTACCACAACTGCAACAAGCTGTTTTGCAAATCGAATATTTATTGAAATTCGTGATGCCTCGGCGTGTTTAATGGCATTATTTACCAGCTCCTGCACAATACGAAAAACGGCCAGTTCCTGTTTACTGTTAAAACGAAATTGCTCTCCGCTTTTCCAACACTCAATAATCAACTGATCTGATTTATTTACCCAGCTTGCCAGCTCTTCAAGTGCAAAATACAATCCCAGCTTTTCCAACGACGGCGGTAATAATGACCTTGAAATGCGTCGTACCTGGAGAATTACATCGTCGAGATAGGTTTTGGTCTCGGTTGCCAACTCTTTTGCTTTCCCCTCTTCTGTCTTTTTTTCTATCCTCCCCACAGTAAGTTTCACCACCGAAAGCATGGCACCAACCTCGTCGTGCAAATCGCGTGCAATACGTTTGCGTTCGTTCTCCTGCGATTGAATGGTGTTTTTTATAATTTCTTCCTGCTGATTTTGAACGACACGATTCAATTCCAACTGTTTCAGCAACAATCGCTTTTGGTAGGCTATAAAGAAAAAAAACAGGCCCCCTGCCAATAGCAGCATCCCAATGGTACCAATTAAATACACCAATAATATTTCGGAATTCCCTGTCGCTTCCACATTTCACATTTTAGACAATGCTAAAATAATTAACAAAATCGAACTTTCTGTAAAATTTGAACAATAATCTAAAATAACAAAACAACAACAACAACAGGGGCTATACAATTCTCCCTGAGGTTTTTATCATCTTTCCTCCGGCTTTACTGAAGCCAATAGTTACAAGCACATAGAACAGTGTCAGGATCACAGAGAAAGAGACGACAGTTATTTTTGAAAACTCACGCGAATATTCTAAAATAAGATTAAACAAAACGGTAAAAAATAAGTTGCCGGAATAATAGATGAGTAATGCACCGTTGATCCAAATCAATGGTTCATCCCACAACGACATGATTTTTGCTTCAACCATCACTCTGTAAAAGTACCAGATGCATAGAACAATCACGACAAAAGTTGCGATGGTACGCGTAAAATTTGGGTATTCGTATATACTTTGAATAAATACGAGGTTAATAAGATTGAAGAGCTCGAATATTGAAATTAATACAATTGAAAACCGAGTTAGTGTTTTCTTGTAGATCAGACTTGAATAAAATAATACCAGTATTGGGAAAGTAACAATTTGGTACAAATGAATAAACGGCATTGTATTATCCAGACCGAAACGCCTAAGAATAAAGGTTACAAGTTCGTTTACTGTACCATAAAGAACATAAAGATAAAACAGCTTCAGAGAAGTGTCGAATCTTTTAAAACAGAATAACCCTGTAATAAAGGGTAACAATATTGAAATCCAAAGAAAATCTGTCAAGCCGGAAGTTTATGAGTTGTATATGCTTCGTTCGTCGCAAAACGGTGGACATAATTGTGCTTCGTCGTAATATTCTAGTTCATCTGCTGATTCTACCGTCTGCTCCGTTGCAGAAATTGCAAAAGATGCAGAGCTCAACATTATATTCATTGTTTTCGAAACACCAAACTCTAACACAATTTCTTCATGATTTTGAGCATTAAAAAGCTCATGCAATTCGAATTTAGTTAGCAGATAGGCATTGGGATAAATATACTGACGAAATGCTGCGCCGTCTGCGTCTGGCTCAATTTCTCCATATCTCCATTTGCGATACAAACGGATACTCTCGATTACTTCCTCCGTATTATCAGAGAAGTCTTCATTGTTCTTGTTCAGTTTATAAACTGGTATTTCATAGTCGGCATAAACATCACCACTCCCTAAAAGAAAAGATGAAACAGCATAAGCACACAGCACATATTTGTTACCATCTTTCTTGTTTTCTAACCCCAGGTAAACGCGCACACGGTTCTCATTTTCTCCTATAAGTGATTTATAGGTTTGTTTTTGAAGAATTATTGGTGTAATTTTTAGATTGAAGGTCTTATCCGCTTCTTCGTTAAAATTCTTTTTCCAGTTTTTTGCTTTTTCTGCCGGAAGTTGATCTCGTTTTAATTTTTTTTCCATTTTTTATTGCATTTGGACTACTAAAAATAGACAAAATGTTTGACATAAAAACAGGGTCAATAACATATTCTTAAAATAACATCACAATACGAATAAAAAAAGAAAAACTGCCCGCCAAAATTTTAGTTGACGGGCAGTGCTGTAAGAAACAGTATAAATCTAAGGTCTAGCCTGCTTCGAAATGCCAACTCAAATACCTGTTAATAAGGCTCATAATAATTTTCATCTACATATCCCGGGCTGTAATAATCGTCGTTATAGGCATAGTACCTGTCGGGATAGTGAACCAGGCTAAATCCTAAAGCTGTTGATTCAAAGAACAAATTCCCAATCCTGAAATACAGGTAGCCATTTATATGAACTTGCTCGTAGCCATATGGTAAACGTTCGAATGAAAATCCAAATGGTACATTTACTAATACATAACCAATACCTCTATGATAACGGAAAAAGTGTCCGTCGTAACAATAGTAGCGATTATGGTTGTGAACAAATACGGTTGGACGATAAACAAACTTGCGAATTACGTGCCCGTAGTGACTGTTGTAGTAATAATACTTGTGGTAACGGTATGAGTATGGATTGTACCCTCCGTAATAGTCGCGCCAGCTGTGGTGGTTCCAATGATAGTGTTCCCAACGATTGTCCCAATGCCTGTTTTTATGGTAATTGTAATTTGAATAATACTTTCTGTCGCTATAATTATAGTTCATTGCTTTCGGACGGTTTCTGCTACTCCACTGGGTGCTGCTACCACGGTAACTTTTAGTAGGCGTAAAGCGCTTGTCATTGCGGTCTACATTATAGTACCTGCGTGTATCAGTAACTGAACTTCGGCTCGATCCTCTTCCGTTTGTAACTGACGGATTTGATTTTTTCGAATCGGTGTAAACCCTCGATGGCTGCCTCGCTGCCTCGCTGCCTCTTGACTCGTCGGTTCTTTGTGGTTCACTTTTCCGGTAAACATTATCTGAAGTTCTTGTTGTACTCTTTTGCGTTTTATAGCTATTGTTAGAACTACTTTTTCGCTGAACATCGCTATTTGCCGAACGAGAATCATTGTACTTATTGTTGCTTGAACGAACATTTGCACTGTTTCGGCTGCTTGTTGTTCTACTTGACGACCGAACGCCTCGATCCGATGTTGCCGGAGTTGATTGCCGATAAGTTTTTGAGGCACTTTTGGTTTTTACCTCGCTTTTGCTACTCCTTTTCGGAGCTTCCCTTTTTTCTGTACCTCTTTCTCCTCCCCTGCGCTGGGCCTGGGCCGGAACTGTTGTTATTATTGTAATTGCCGCCAGAGTAATTATCGTGGCAAACAATTTAAATGTTGTTGCTTTCATGACAATAGACTTTAAAATTCAATTATTTGTTTGCGATGCTCTGTTGGCGCCAAAATAAAAATCGATATCTGTCTTTGTAAATGCAAAGCGTGTGCCAAAAACTTCACTACCGCGCACACCAAAAGTTACACCTACTAGAGAACAGGCATTTATGAACTTTTTTTTCTAAGCAATTCTCTCTACTTTTGCGCCTATTTAATTAAAGTATGGCCCGGATATTAGCAATAGATTACGGAAAAAAGAGAACAGGATTGGCAGTAACCGATCCGGGGCAAATAATTGCCAGCCGTTTAACAACAGTTTCAACGCATACCATTTGGGATTTTCTGAAAGATTATTTCCAAAAAGAAGAGGTAGAAACCGTGGTTGTGGGATATCCCAAACAAATGAACAACCAGGCCTCGGAGTCTGTTAGATTTATCAATCCGTTTTTGAAAAAGTTTCAGCAGAAATATCCGGAGATGAATCTGGAGATTTACGACGAGCGTTTTACGTCGAAAATGGCGTTTCAAACCATGATTGACAGTGGGCTAAAAAAACAAAAACGAAAAGACAAAGCATTGGTTGATGCCATTAGCGCAACTATTATTTTACAAGATTATTTAGAACAGAAACGCAACTTATTACGTTAAAACCAGCTTTTCAAAAGGTTTAAAAAGTTGCTATCGATATAAAAATAGAAAGAATGAAATACCCGGTAACAGTATACGGAGACCCTTTATTACGAAAGAAAGCAGAAGCTATTGAGAAAGATCATCCAAAGTTGGATGAGATAATTGAAAACATGTGGGAAACCATGTACTACTCTGATGGCGTTGGTTTGGCCGCACCACAGGTTGGATTATCTATTCGCCTGTTTGTAATCGATGCATCATCGGGTGCCGACGAAGAGCCGGAATTGGAAGGTTTTAAAAAGGTTTTTATTAATCCCGAGATTATTGAAACCAAAGGCGATGAGTGGACAATGAATGAAGGCTGTTTGAGTTTGCCGGAAATCAGGGAGGATGTAAGTCGCCACGACGAGGTAACCATTAAATACCTTGATGAAAATTTTGTGGAACACACTGAAACCTACAAAGGATTTGCGGGCCGTGTAATCCAACACGAATATGACCATTTGGAGGGCATTTTATTTGTCGATTATCTATCGCCATTGCGCAAACGTTTATTAAAAGGAAAACTTATTGCTATCTCAAAAGGCAAAGTTCGTCCGCACTACCGAATAAAAGTTCCGAAATAATGTAACCATTTTTCAAAACCTACGTTTAAGCGTTAATCCGTCAAACGTAGGTTTTGGAAAACACATTTAAAAACATACCCTTCTTGCGAATTGCAGTCGCCTTTGCCACTGGAATTTTCCTTTCTTCAATATTTACAGGCTCCACCACAGCGCTGATTTATGTGGCTATTGTTTTTTGCGGAGTTTTAATTCTCATCCATAAACACTACAATTATAATCTTTCTCCACTTTTTGGAGGAATAACTTTTATTCTACTCGTTTTATTCGGTGCCATCACTTTCAAACAATACAACCGGCTACCACCTCCCGAAACAAACGGATTAATGGCAGCCACTGTGCTCGAAACCCCGCAGGAAAAAACCAATTCCTACAAAAGTGTGCTACTTATTCATTCGGTAAAAACAGAAGATACATTGATTGGCACACGAGAAAAAGTGCTGGTTTATTTTGAAAAAAATGACGACATCAAACAATTAAAGCCGGGTAGTCAGATTATCTTTGAACAGACACCCGAATCAATTGAAAACCGTGGCAATCCTTACGAATTTGACTACAAAAGCTACCTCGAAAAGAAACACATTTTCCGACAGGTTTATTTAAAATCCGGGAATTGGAAATTAACAGGCTACGTAAACAACACGCCACTTTTATGGGCCGAAACGATTCGCGATAAACTGCTAAAAATATATCACGAGCAGGAAATCGGAACAAAAGAAACAGAAATTCTTTCAGCGCTCACGCTAGGCTACAAACGCGACCTCGACCGCGAAACAAAACGTGTATTTTCTTCGGCCGGAGCCATGCATGTACTGGCCGTTTCAGGCTTACACGTAGGCATCGTTTTCTTTGCTTTTTCATTCTGCTTTGGATTTTTACAAAAACAAAGATTTGGCCGTTTTCTATACGTGATGCTTTCCATTAGTTTGTTGTGGTGTTTTGCTTTTATCACCGGCTTGTCGCCATCTGTTTTACGTGCCTGCACCATGTTTAGCCTGATAATAATTGCCGGAAACATCAACCGTAGGGCAAATATTTACAACACGCTTGCGGCTTCGGCCTTTTTGCTTTTGTTGGTAAATCCCAATAATCTTTTCGAGGTTGGATTTCAACTCTCGTACATGGCTGTTTTTGGAATTGTTTATCTGCAACCCCGAATTGCCGGACTTTGGACGGTAAAAAACAAGGCGGGATTGTTTTTCTGGAATTTGATAAGCGTTTCAATTGCAGCACAAGTAGCAACTTTCCCACTTTCGGCCTACTATTTCAATCAATTCCCCACCTATTTTTTACTAAGTAATATTGTTGTAATTCCGGCCGCCATGCTGCTTATCCCCCTCGGAATGGGATTGTTGGCCTTTTCAAAAATACCACAGTTGGCTTCTTCTATCGCTTTTGCCGTTAAGTGGATTATTAAAATTGTATATTTTTTACTCTTTTCCATCGAATCATTTCCGCATTCAACACCCGATGTTGTGCTTCATACGCCCGAATTGCTTTTCGTTTTGGCCCTCCTTTTTTCCATTTTTTTATTTTTGAACTCGCGGCGGGCTTTCTATATAAAATCAGCGCTTTCGTTTGCAGTTTTGTTAGCTGGATTCATTCTGTTTTCTGGCTACAAACAAATCGACCAACACGAAATAATTGTTTTCAACGCACAAGAATCAGTGACTTGTTTTATTACCGGGAATAGAATGTATGCAATTTCGGCAGATACACTTTCGCCTGACGATTACATCTATAGTTCCGTGCAAGATATAAAACGACTGAAACGATTAACGAAACTTGTTTTCCTGACTTCTGATTCAACATTCAATGATAATTTCCTGTTCCTTGATAAAGGGCTGGCTGTTTTCGAAGGAAAAACAGTTCTTTTAAACCCTGCTCACATACCACAAACAAACACCATCTCTCCTAACTTAATCATTAATTTATCAGGCAATTACATTTCGCAATCCGTTTCAGAAGATTGTTGTTTAATAACGTACTATCCCTCCCGGAAAAAGGTTACTTCCGGCGTAAAACAACACATTCTCTCCGAACAAGGGGCCTTTATGTCAAGTTGGTAATCGCACAACGCATTTAAAATACCGTGCTCGTGAACCTTTGTTCGGGTAAAAATTATTTTGGTAAATTCATACAAATTACACGGTGCATTTTGTAATTTAGAATGTTAATTTAATGTTGGAAGCGGAAAATTATAAAGCGTTTTCCGTTGAGTTTAAAAACAGAATGCATTATTTTGCTTCATTAAATAATACAGACAGATGAAACGAGCAGGTAGAAATTTTGCTTACCTAATAAAAGTTGCAGGCGAGTTCCATCGAATACTTTTGAGAATTAACAATTATAATTAGATGAAAGTTGTTATAGCGGGTGCCGGCGAAGTGGGAACACATTTGGCGAGAATGTTAACCAATGAAAACCACGACATTACCTTACTGGATGATTCTCCTGAAAAACTTGCGAATATTAGTAGTGAGGTAGACCTGATGACAATTGCCGGTTCTGCTCATTCATTTCAGGATTTAAAAAGTACAGACCTGGCAAAATCCGATCTGTTTATAGCAGTTACTCCTTTTGAGGAACGAAACGTTTTAGCCTGTTCAATGGCGTCGTACCTTGGCGTTAGCCGCACAATTGCTCGAATAAACAACTCGGAGTACCTTCAGGAAAGATATCGATCGAAACTTAACAACCTGGGAATAAACGAATTGATTTACCCCGAAAGTCTGGCAGCAAAAGAAATTGTTGCCTCGGTAAAACAAACGGCAACACGTCAGTTAATCGAGTTTTCAGGCGGAAAACTGATTATGATGGGAATTAAAGTGCGCGAAAATGCACCGGTTCTGAATAAAACATTTGAAGAATTATCACAGGAAAATCAGCATTTATTGGTAGTGGCAATTAACCGCGACAATGAAACGATTATCCCGAATGGTAATGATTTTATAAAAAATGGAGACATCGTATTTTTTGTCACCACACCAGCCGAGCAAAACAATGTATATGAGTTAACCGGCAAAACACTCTTCGAAGTTAAAAACATTATGTTTTTGGGAGGTAGCCGAATTGCCCAAAAAGCCATTGAAAAACTGGGCGAAAATTACCGAATTAAAGTAATTGAAGGCGACCGCAAAAAATGCGAAAAAATTGCCGACAAGTACGAGAATGTACTCGTAATTAACGGCGATGGACGAAACCTGAATTTGTTACGCGAAGAAGGAATTGAAAAAATGGATGCTTTTGTGGCAACCACCGGAAATTCGGAAACCAATATATTGGGCTGTCACCTGGCAAAAACATATGGTGTTCGACGTACAGTGGCCGAGGTGGAAAACCTGGCCTACATGAACCTTGCAGACAATATGGATATCGGTAGCATTTTTAATAAAAAGCTGATTGCTGCGGGTTACATTTACCGTTTTACACTTAATGCCGAAATTTCGAAAGTAAAATGTTTAACAGCATCCGACGCCGAAGTTTTTGAGTTTATTGCCAAGCCGGGAGCTAAAATCACACAAAAATCCATTAAAGATCTTGACTTCCCAGAAGAAGCAAAAATCGGAGGTGTGATTCGTGGCAACATGGGCTACATCGCCCACGGATATACCCAAATTCAGGAAGGTGATAAAGTAGTTGTATTCACCCTGCCTTCAGGAATTAAAAAGCTGGAGAAATTCTTTAAGTAAGCGCAAACTACCGGAACATGAATCTTAAAATCATATTCAGAGTACTTGGTTTTTTATTGTTTGTAGAGGGAATTGCCATGGGCATCGCTCTTCTGGTTGCTCTGATTTATGGAGAATCCGACATTAGTGCGTTCTTAATTTCAGGCGGAATAAACCTGGCCATTGGCGGACTGATTGTTGCAACCACTTCGAAGGCCAAAAAAGATATTGGCAAACGCGAAGGTTTTATCATCGTGTCGATGGTGTGGATTGTGTTCTCCTTTTTTGGGAGTTTACCTTATGTTATAAGCGGTTCCATTCCCAGTTTTACCGATGCGTTTTTCGAAACCATGTCGGGGTTTACCACAACTGGCTCATCAATTTTAAACGATATTGAGGCACTTCCCCATGGCATTTTATTCTGGCGAAGCATTACACAATGGCTTGGAGGAATGGGAATTATCGTTTTATCGCTGGCTATTTTGCCGGTATTCGGAATTGGTGGTATGCAGCTGTTTATGGCCGAAGTTCCGGGGCCAACTCCCGATAAAATAAGTCCGAGAATTAAACAAACGGCAAAAACACTTTGGGTAATTTACCTCACATTTACGGTTGCCGAAACGCTGTTGTTGTGGGCTGGGAAGATGCCCTTTTTCGATGCTATTTGTCATTCGTTTACCACCATGGCTACCGGAGGTTTTTCAACCAAACAGGCAAGTATTGCGCACTGGCCATCGCCATATATTCAGTATGTAATTATTGTTTTTATGTTTTTGGCCGGTACAAATTTCACCCTCTCCTATTTCGCCATCAAAGGAAAATTTTCGGTGGCTTTTAAAGACGAAGAGTTTAAATACTACAGTTTTTTTACGCTTGGATTTACGGCGCTTATATTTATAGGCCTGTTAATTTCTGCCGAAATCGGCATTGAAAAAGCATTCCGCGATTCACTGTTTCAGGTTATTACAATAATCACAACCACAGGTTACGCCACTGCCGATTACCTCACCTGGCCACCGGTTTTAACAATGCTCATTTTTGTGCTTTTCTTTTTTGGTGGTTCTGCCGGGTCAACGGGTGGAGGTATAAAGATTATGCGTATTGTTGTGCTGCTTAAAAACGGCTATTACGAACTTAAACGTTTGGTACATCCCAATGCTATTATTCCTGTTCGGTTTAATAAACACTCGGTTGATGCAAAAATCGTTACCAACGTGCTGGCATTTTTTATGATCTACTTTGTAATTTTTGCCATCAGCACCGTTATTTTCACACTAATTGAGCCGGATATGGAATCGTCGATGGGAGCTGTTGCTACCTGCTTGGGAAATATCGGCCCGGGATTAGGATCAGTAGGACCTGCAGAAAATTTCTACCATATTAAACCTATCGGGAAGTGGTTCTTATCATTTCTGATGTTGCTTGGCCGACTGGAGCTGTTTACCGTTTTGGTGCTCTTCTCTCCATCGTTCTGGAAAGAATAATCAAGTTAATATTCCAATTCGCCTTTTCCCTGACGCACCAAAATTGGTTCGTCTGATGTGCAGTCAATAATTGTTGATGGGATTAATTCGCCAAAACCACCGTCGATAACAATATCAGCCAGTTCTGCGAATTTTTCATGGATCAGTTCCGGATCTGTGGTGTATTCCAAAATCTCATCGTCGTCGTGCACCGACGATGAAAGGATTGGATTTCCAAGTTCACTTACGATCTCACGAATAATATTGTTATCGGGAATACGAATTCCAACCGTTTTCTTTTTCCCTTTAAAATACCGGGGCACATTGTTGTTGGCGTTGAGAATAAAAGTAAACGGGCCCGGCAAATTTTTACGGATGAGTTTAAAAATATTATTGGGAATTGGTTTGGTGTAATCCGACAAATGGCTGAAATCGCTGCAGATAAACGAAAAATTATTCTTTTCAACCTGAATACCTTTAAAACGCGCCACCTTTTCAACAGCTTTTTGGTTGGTAATGTCGCAGCCAAGGCCATAAACCGTGTCGGTTGGGTAAACAATAACGCCGCCTTCGCGCAAAACATCTACAACTTTTCTGACATCGCGGGGATTTGGATTTTCATTATACAAGCGCACCAACATAGTTTTTCCTATTTTTGGCCGGTAAAATTAGTTTTTTAAGTTATAAAAGGTGCTTTTTTGCAGCTTTTTAGCTTAATTCTGATTGAACAACATAGGATTTTTAGGAAATTCGCAGGCCATGCAAAGAAAAATTATAAGTACTGAAGACGGATCAAAAACACTGTTTATTCCTGAGATGGAAGAACAATACCACTCGGTAAACGGGGCATTAACCGAATCGGAATATGTGTATCTCGACAAAGGCTACCGGCACAATAAATCGACGGAGCCGGTAATTCTTGAAATTGGTTTTGGAACCGGACTGAACGCGTTATTAACTGCTATTGAAGCAGAAAAGAAAAAACGAAGAACCACTTATATTTCCCTAGAAAAATACCCGATTGAGGCAACAGAAATAGAGCAGCTCAACTATGGTAGTTTGATTTCGGAAGAAGCGGAAGAACTTTTTTCAGCGTTGCACAATAGTGAGTGGAATGTTAAAACAGAGATTTCACCGTATTTCCATTTGCTAAAACTAAAAACCGACCTCACCCAATTTTGTTTTGATACTATTCCAACGGTTGATGTAATCTACTTTGATGCATTTGGCCCCGCCAAACAACCCGAGATGTGGAACGAGGAAATTTTTAGAAAACTTTTCGCTATCAGCAACTCAAATGCAAACCTGGTTACCTATAGCGCCAAAGGCGAAATTCGCCGCCGAATGGAACGATCGGGTTATATTTCGGAGCGACTTCCCGGTCCTCCGGGTAAAAGACAAATGCTTCGGGCTACGCGGCCATAATGCAACAATGGGCAACAACCTACCGAAAAAACAAACACTAAACTCTATCAATCAACGACTTAAAACTCTCCTTGAAAGGCTATTCGATAAGCCGAACAACAAACACGATTGTTCGATTTTTCCTGACTTAAACTTTTTTAACATTTTTTAATTCCACAGATTCCATTTCTGTATTTTTAACAATTTTTCGTGGAAAAATGTCCCGAAAAAGGTTAAAAACCAACCTTTTGACATTTTGTTAAAAAATAACCGATCGCCGGAAAAACACCTTTTTGATAGATATTTTCAATTTTTTCTGCATTTGAATTCTTGGAATTTGTAAAAATTCCTGTAAAATTTGGACTTCATTCAACGTGAAATTTATGATTTATCAATTTCAAATTGTTTCACAAGAAGCCCAAAACTTCCGATTGGAAGTTGCTCTGGATGAGAAACATTCATTTTTCGATTTTCATAGTATTATACAGAAAAGTGTTGGTTTTGAGTCACACCAACTGGCATCTTTCTTCGTGTCCAATAAAAACTGGAGAAAGCTGGTTGAGATTTCAATGTTAGACTTAGGTATAAATGGTGCAGCATTTTACATTATGCAAAAAACAAAATTAGGCGACTTGCTGCAAGATAAAGGACAACAACTCATTTATACATTCGATTTTTTGAACGACAGGTCTTTTTTTATTGAACTAACTGGAATAATTATGGAAAAAAATCTTAATGAGCCATTAGTCGCTTTAAAACAAGGCGATTCCCCCGTTCAGGTTTTAGGAGAAGAAAAAATTGAACTTGAATCTGGTATAGGCCAGGAAGAAGAAGTTTATATGGATTTTGGAGAGCTTGATGATTACACTGAAATCTTTGGCGAAATGGACGATTTCTAATCACGAAAGACGACTGTTTAATCCATGTTTAAAAAAATTCCAAGGCTGTTCAATATTTTGAACAGTCTTTTTTTTGTCCTTAATTTGCCAAAAATCATGCATTCATGCCAAAAACGCTTGTTGTAATTACCGGCCCAACCGGAATTGGGAAAACCGAAGTGAGTATAAAAGTTGCCCAACATTTTAATGCTGAAATCGTTTCGGCCGATTCGCGGCAAATTTTCAGGGAACTCAACATTGGCACTGCAGTTCCGCCGAAAGAGGAGTTGGCAGCCGTACCCCATCATTTTATTCAAAGTCATTCGGTTGAAGAAAATTACAACGCTAGCCGCTACGAAACTGAGGCGCTGGAACTGATCGACAAGCTTTTTCAGCAGAAGGATGTTTTATTGCTGGTGGGCGGATCAATGTTATACATCGACGCTATTTGCAAAGGCATTGATATTATGCCCGATGCCGATCCTGAAGTTCGGGCAGCGTTAAAAAAGCAACTGGAAGAAGAAGGGTTGAAAGGCCTGCGTTTGCAGCTAAAAACACTCGATCCTGAATACTATAAAAAAGTCGATTTGAAAAATCCAAACCGTATTATTCACGCATTGGAAATTAGCATTCAAACCGGAAAACCCTATTCATCATTTCGCTCCGACACACCAAAAGAGCGCCCTTTCCAAATCATAAAAATTGCGCTGAACTGCGACCGGCAGGTGCTTCACAACCGTATTAATTTAAGGGTCGACAAAATGATGGAAGCCGGCCTGGAAAAAGAAGCCCGGAGCGTTTATCACAAAAAACACTTGAACTCGCTAAACACAGTAGGCTACCAGGAACTGTTCGCCTATTTTAACGGAGAAATTTCGCGCGATAAAGCCATTGAGCTGATCAAACGTAACTCGCGGCGTTATGCACGCAAACAAATTACCTGGTTTCGTCGCGACGAAGCTGTAAAATGGTTTGACCCAACCGATACCGCAGAAATAATCCATTGGATCAGCACACAAATCAAGTAACATGGGACAATTTATCATTCGTGTTTACGGACTGGTTATCAACGAAAAAAATGAAATTTTACTTTCTGATGAATTTGTATTAAACACCAAGATGACCAAGTTCCCGGGTGGCGGGCTGGAGTTTGGCGAAGGATTGATTGATGGCCTAAAACGAGAGTTTATAGAAGAATGTAACGGACAGGAAATAGAAAATATCAGGCATTTTTACACCACCGACTTTTACCAAAAAGCACTGTTCTTTGAGAACGCTCAACTAATCAGTATTTACTACCTGGCCGACCTGAAACAGCCATTAAAATTTAAGATATCAGAAAAAGCATTTGACTTTAAAATTGATAGCGGCACAACACAAAGCTTTCGCTGGGAACAAATAAAAGACCTGAAAGACAACGACATTACTTTCCCAATTGATAAATATGTTTTGAAGAAATTAAAAGCAACTTTTAATACTTAGGACGCTATAGTAGCTCAAACAACTTTCTGCAAAAACTGTTTTCTTATGGAACAGTAACAAGCCGGCAACAGCATATCATCGGCAAAAAAGCAGAACAAAAGTCTTTCGGAAATGATAGCTAACAATAAAAACAAGGCCCTTTTTCTCGACCGCGATGGAACGATTAACGTGGAAAAAAACTACGTGGCCCGCATTGAAGATTTTGAATTCATTCCGGGCATTTTCGAACTACTAAAAAGTTACCGCAATAAGGGTTATCTGTTATTCGTAATCACCAATCAATCAGGTATTGCGCGACAATATTATACCGAAAACGATTTTCTTCGTTTAAACAATTGGATGATCCGGCAGTTTCAGAAACATGGAATAGAAATAACAAAAGTTTATCATTGTCCTCATCATCCTGAAATAACAGGAAAATGTAAATGCAGAAAACCCGAACCGGGAATGATTTTGCAAGCCATTCATGAATTTAATATCGATCCAGTTAACTCTGTGTTGATAGGAGACAAAAAAAGAGATATTTTAGCAGGAGAAAAAGCAGGGATAGGAAAGAATTTATATATTCAAAACTTATTACAGACAGATTTAAGTTAAGGATCAGACAAAGGCAAAGTGCAACATTTTACAAAAGCAGAAATAAGGCATATTGAAGACCGCTACCAGGATTTTTTGAAGGTCATTAAAGACAAGTTTGATGAAGGGCGGTTGGCACGTATCGAGAAAGCATTTCGCTTCTCGAATGCGGCGCATCATGGCATAAAACGCAAATCGGGCGAACCGTTTATTATTCATCCCATTGCAGTTGCGCGTATTGTTGCGGTAGACTTGGGATTGGGTGCCACTTCGATTGTTGCGGCCCTTTTACACGATGTTGTGGAAGACACCGACTACCGTATGTCGGACATTGAAAATATGTTTGGAACACGGGTGTCAAGAATTGTCGACGGGCTGACCAAACTTTCGGGCGATTTTGATGCCAAACACGCGCTTACACTGAAAAAGATGTTAATGACCCTTTCGGACGATGTTAGGGTTATTTTAATAAAAATTGCCGATCGTTTGCACAATATGCGAACGCTGGATTCGATGCCGGCGCACAAAAAAATTAAGATTGCCGGCGAAACGCTTTTTCTTTATGTGCCACTGGCTCACCGACTGGGTTTACATGCCATAAAAAGCGACCTGGAAGATTTAAGCTTTAAGCATAAACATCCGGAAGAATACGAACAGATTCAGTACCTGCTGCACAACCAGGAAGATAAGCGGAACTACCTGGTAAACGAATTTACCAGCCCGATCATTGAAAAACTGAAGGAAGAAGGAATAGATTGTAAGGTAGAACACCGGCTAAAAACAAGTTACTCCATCTGGCAAAAAATGCAGAAAAAAGCGGTGGCTTTTAACGAGGTTTACGACATCCTGGCTATTCGCATCATTATCAACTCGAAAAAAGGGATATCGGAAAAAAGACAGTGTTTTGATGTCCTCTCGATAGTTACCGATATTTACAAGCCAAAACCCGACCGCATTCGCGACTGGATTACCATGCCAAAAGCAAATGGTTACGAATCGTTGCATGTTACCGTGATGGGACCACAAGGGCATTGGGTTGAAATTCAAATACGTACCGACAGAATGGACGATGTGGCCGAACACGGTTTTGCGGCACACTATCGTTACAAGGACATCCGCAACTTCGAAAACGAACTGGATCCATGGATTGAACGTATACGCGAACTGTTACAAAGTTCCGATTCTGATGCTTTTGAATTTCTCGATGATTTTAAACTCAACCTGTTCTCTTCCGAAATAAACGTTTTTACACCAAAAGGCGACATGTTTTCGTTGCCGCTTGGATCGACAGTAATCGATTTTGCCTACGAAATACACACTGAGCTGGGTAATAAATGTATCGGCGCCAAAATAAACACCAAACTGGTTCCTATCAGCCACATACTCGAGAACGGCGACCAGATTGAAATTTTAACCTCAGAAAACCAGTCACCAAAACTGGAGTGGCTGAAGTTTTCGGCATCGCCAAAAGCACGAGGTAAAATAAAAAATGTATTCCGTCTCGAAAAAAGCAAACATACTGAAAAAGGCAAGGAGATTATTGAAGAGCTTTTTAAAGAAATTAACGCTCCGTTTACATCGAACAACCTGAAAAAACTAACAGCGCATTTTAACCTGAACAACAAGGAACAGTTGTATTCTGAAGTTGGAATGGGCTTTCTGGAGCTGGATGATGTGAAAGACATTATCGGCAAAAAGTCGGAAAGCAAGCTGGTAAAATACTGGAACATTACATTTGGATCAGGCAACAAAAACAAGGAAGAGGAAACGCCTGAAAACCAAAAGATCGATAAGAAAAAGCCATTTCTGCTGCGCGAAAACCAGGACAATATCAAATTCTCGCTGGCTAAATGCTGTAATCCAATTCCCGGCGAATCCGTTGTGGGCTACCTTACAACCGACGATCACGTTATTATTCATAAGGTAAAATGCCGCGAACTGGAAAAATTTATTGCCAACCAGGGCGAAAAAATCATTCAGGCCGAATGGACAAAATTTAAACGCCAGTCGTACCTTACCCGGCTGCATTTACAAGGATTCGACCGTATGGGAATTGTTAACGAAGTAACAACGCTTATCTCGAAGGGACACAATATCAACATGCGTTCACTTAAATTCGATACGCACGATGGAATTTTTATGGGCGACCTGTTTTTATACATTCACAACACCAACGATTTAGACAACTTAATCAGCAAGCTAAAAACAATTAAAGGCATTGATAGCGTAAATAGGGTAGAAAACCTTGAGGATTAATTTATATTCATTCTAAAAGAATAAATTTTTTTTCTATTTTTGGCCTATTTAAAATTGGTTTAATTATGAATAACCACAAGACCAGAGAAACTGTGCGCAACATGTTTACCGAGTACCTTGAAAAGAACGGTCACCGGAAAACACCTGAAAGATTTGCAATTCTTGACGAAATCTATTGTCGTGAGGGGCATTTCGATATCGAGTCGTTATACATTTCGATGAAGAACAATAACTACCGGGTAAGCCGCGCAACGCTATACAATACCATCGATTTATTGCTTGATTGCAAGTTGGTTGTAAAACACCAGTTTGGCAAAAACATCGCGCAGTTCGAAAAGGCATTTGCAACACTTCAGCACG
>NZ_JBFHGM010000062.1:0-21084 GCF_041583095.1 Draconibacterium sp. | reverse complement strand
GATGTAGTAATCATCATTTCGTATGCTTTAATGGATTTTGAGGAAGCCAAAACATTTAAGCCAAGTTTGATCTTCCCCGATATCGAGACGAATACTGTGGTATAAAATACATTTACGATATAATTGTGAACCTCGTAGTTTTAACTGCGAGGTTTTTTATTTGGAAGTTTTTGTCTATCATTGAAACGTTTCTGATAAAACCTATCTATTCTTTCCTAAAGGAACACCCAAACGAATACCGAGTTGCAAAAATTCTGTATCACCCGAATAATTCTCAAAAACTCCGGTTTCCGAAATCGGCAATTCATTTAAACTTCTTCCCAAATCAACCTTCTCCCAACCCACATAAAACCACACGGAAAGATCTTCTGCAATAACTTTAAACCCTGCATGAAATCCCGGATACCATTTAAAAGAAGACTTTGAGCTTCCAAGATAATCTTCTTCCTCGGTTTCCTCATTTCCAAAAGTGGCGTTACTTTTCGAGCTCTCAAATCCCAAATTCACATCGGCAAAAAAGAAAATAATATCAGATAATTCCTGGTAAAACCGTGGACACAGGCTGAGTGTGTAATAACTGGCTTCGGTAAATAATATATAATCGTTACCATATGGAACGACTTCACCACCAATGGGCTTTATTTTTTTATGAGAATTCTTCCCCGCGTATCCTTTCAGTTCAAAGGCAAATTTCCTAGATAAATAATACTCATAACCTAAGCCAAAATAATATCCGAAATCTTCATTATCAAGCACAAATGCGTTCGTACCCATATCAAAATTTAAATGAGCAGGGAATTTTTCGTCTTGTGCACTACACTCAGTAGGACTAAGAGTTTCCATAAAAACCCAAAATAAGATTAAAATAGGAGTGTTGAGCGTTGAAAATATTTTAGTCATTTGGAATATTGTTTATATAAAAAAACTGTGCCCAATTTGGGCACAGTTAATAAGATCATTTTCTAAGATTATAACCGATGTTAAGCTGAAACATGGGCAAAAATCCATACTTCCCTTTCATGTCAAAATAAACATATGGCCCAACATCAAATAAAACATAAAATTGATTAAAAGAGCGCTGTATTCCCCATGTTGGTCCAAATGCATAATCCACTTCTGAAGTTCTTGAAAAACTGGAAGCAATCTCCGGTCCTCGAACCAGAAATCTTACTCCAAAGTAATTAGATGAGTTATACTTTACATTTTTACCGGCACTATTTCTTTTCGTTATATTGTAGTAATTGCGATACTGCATATCGTAAAACGGTGATAACAAATACATGAATCCATCCCCGCTGGTTTTTAGGTCTTTGTATGAACCACCATAACCGATGCCAAGATTTAAAGCGAAAGTTGATTTTTCTGACAACTTAAATTCATATTCCATTCCTGGATTTAAGAAAGTAAGTTTTAATCCACTTTTAATTAACTGACTGTCATCTTGTCCGAACGAAATTTTTACAAAAAGAAATAATAGAAATACGAGTGTAATTTTTCTCATTTTAGTATGTTTTATAGTTTTCTGAAATTATATATTAGTTGACTTCAACAACTTTATTTCTTTCATCCTAAAACACAACTGTGTTTTATTTTCTACCTCACAATATATTATCCTTATCCTGAAAATTTGTGTCGAAGAACAGGGGTTCTTTTAACGACTGCTTAAATATAATTCAACAAATTCTCTTTTTCAAAATATAATATGTTAAAAATTAGTTTAGGGGGGGGGGATTTAGAATGAATAAAAATAATTCACACATCCTTTTAAATGCAATAGTGATACTTCAATTTAATAGTTATTTTTGACAATTATGAATCTCATGTTTAAATCAAAGATTTTTAAGGATTTTGAATCGTTCCGTCCCCTGCTTGAAATTTGGAAAGGCAGTAACAACACTATCGTTTTTACCAACGGTTGTTTCGATCTTATTCATAACGGGCACGTTGATTCGCTGCACAAATCGGCAGCATTTGGCACCAAATTGGTTGTTGGCCTGAATTCCGATGTTTCGGTAAAATTATTAAAAGGCGATAAGCGCCCCATTTTAAACGAACAGGCACGCGCCGAAGTGTTGGCTGCCTTTGAATGTGTTGACGCGGTAATTCTTTTTGATGAAGAAACGCCGGCCGAGATTATTGCAAAGATCATCCCCGACGTTTTGATAAAAGGTGCCCAATACGAAATTCATGAAATTGCCGGCCACGATACCGTATTAAATAACGGCGGAAAAGTGGAAACGCTTGAATTGATTGAAGGAATTTCAACCAGCGAAATTATTGAACGAATTAAAAACCTTTAACAACTCCGTGTAAACCTTAGCATTCTCTCGGTTAAATTTTATACCATTGAGATAACAGAGAACCGCACAGAGTAACACAGAAAAGAATGGCACAAACAAAAACCATATACACCTGCCAGAGCTGCGGCGCCCAATCGCCCAAATGGCTCGGGAAATGCTCCGCCTGCAACGAGTGGAACACCTACGTTGAGGAGATTGTAGAGAAGAAACAATCTATCGGAAAACTTTCGGTGCAGATTTCGGGCAACCAACCCATTACGCTCGAAAATATCGAAATGGCCAGAACACAGCGTATTTCGGTGGGGATTGAAGAATTCAACCGGGTTTTGGGTGGCGGAATCGTTCCCGGCTCGCTGATACTTTTAGGTGGCGATCCCGGAATTGGGAAATCAACACTGGCACTTCAGCTGGCGTTGGGTTTAAACGGGAAAAAGATTCTGTACATTTCAGGAGAAGAAAGCCTGCAACAGATAAAACTGCGTGCCGAACGTTTGAGCAATGCAAAAAGTAACTGCCTGTTTTTAAGCGAAACATCGCTGGAACATATTATCGCACAAAGTGAACAGGCAAAACCGGAGCTGCTGATCATCGATTCGATACAAACCATTTCAACAGAATTGATCGAATCATCGCCGGGTTCGGTTGGGCAGGTTCGCGAGTGTACTTCGGCTATTTTAAAATTTGCCAAAAAGAATCATGTTGCCGTGGTGCTTATCGGTCACATCACTAAAGAAGGCAGTCTTGCCGGACCAAAAGTTCTGGAGCACATGGTTGATACCGTTTTGCAGTTTGAAGGCGACACCAATTATATGTACCGCATTTTGCGCTCGAACAAAAACCGCTTTGGATCTACCAACGAACTGGGTATTTTTGAGATGCGCAGCGACGGTTTGCGCGAAATCACCAATCCATCCGAGCAGTTAATTTCAAAAGTAAACGTCGATGTAAGTGGCACCGCCATTGCAGCAACCGTTGAAGGTGTGCGACCTTTCCTAATTGAAATTCAGGCCTTGGTAAGCTCTGCAGCTTACGGAACACCTCAGCGCTCATCAACAGGTTTTGATTTGCGCCGACTGAACATGCTTTTGGCCGTTTTGGAAAAACGCGCCGGTTTTAAACTCATCGCAAAAGATGTGTTCCTGAATATTGCAGGCGGACTGAAAATCAATGATCCGGCAACTGATTTGGCGGTTATTTGCTCCATTCTTTCGTCGAATATCGACATTGCCATAAACCACAAAATATGTTTTGCCGGCGAGGTTGGATTAACCGGGGAAATACGCGCCGTAAGCCGCATCGAGCAACGTATTGCCGAGGCTGCCAAACTGGGATTTTCGCGCATTTATGTACCAACACTGAACAAAGGTTTCGATGCATCGAAATTTAAAATCGATATTGTAAAAGTAAGCCGGGTAGAAGAAGTATTTAAAACCATTTTCGCATAAAAATAATTTCTCGCAGATGGCGCAGAATTACGCAGAAAAATATTTCAGCTTGCTATAAAATCAGCGGTATTTGCGAAATCTGCGAGAAACATTTTATAAAACAGCACAAATAAGCTTTTTTAACGACCTTTTTTTGAAAAACGAATGAACTATTTATAATTTGGCAGCCAAATGAAAAATGCTTTTTTGATACTAATTATTGCTGTATTCGCATTCACTGCGTGCGAAAACGAGATTATGCCCAAACCCGAGCATTTGATTAAGGAAAAGAAAATGATCAATATGCTGGTTGACGTGCACCTGGCCGAAGCGGCTTATAACCATTTCCGATACGACTCGGCCATGTTAAACAGCCAGACAGAAGATTTTTACTATTCGGTTTTGGAGAAATATGAAGTTACCGATTCGTTATTTGAGCAATCACTGGTTTTCTACGAAAGTCACCCGAAAAACTTTGAGAAAATGTACCGCAAAGTAATGAGCCGACTGAGTGAAATGGAGCAGGAACGTTCAGGGCGAAAAGAGGAATTGGAGCCATTTGAAGAAGAATAATTAAATGTAAGGTGAGAAAAATCGCCGCCACATACGTCTTCCCCGGAACAACCTCGCCAATAAAAAACGGAATTTTAATTTGCGACGATGATGGAACGATCATCGAAATCCTGGAACGGGGCGATTCATTCCGTGAAGAAGCCGCAGTGGAGTTTTACAGCGGCATTCTGGTTCCCGGATTTGTAAACGCCCATTGCCATTTAGAATTTTCGCACCTCCACAACAAAATAGAAAAACACATAGGGTTTAGCGGTTTTCTCGAAAAGATAAACCAGTTAAGAGGTGAACCGGCCGACAAAGAAAAGGCCATGCAAATTGCCGACCGAAAAATGTGGGCAGCTGGAATTGCAGCTGTTGGCGATGTTTCCAACTCCGATCTTTCGCTTTCGGTAAAACAAAAAAGCAAAATCACTTACCACACTTTTGTTGAAGTTTTTGGCTTTCATCCAACGCGGGCTGAGCGGGCTTTTGTTAAAGCAGAGCAAGTGCTTGAATCGTTTGTAAAGGCAAATCTTTCGGCCTCCATCGTTCCGCATTCGCCTTATTCCGTTTCGCATGAATTGTTTGGGAGAGTTCAGCATCATGCAAAGGAAAAAGGAGGCCTGTTCTCCATTCACAACCAGGAAAGCAAAGCAGAAACGGAATTCTTTTTGTCGGGAAAAGGTGCTATTTCCAAACATTTCAGCGATAATTTAAAGCTGGATACCCAACATTTTATACCTAGCGGAAAATCGTCGTTGCAATCCATTCTTGAATATTTGCCAAAAGAAAATCAGTTGCTCTTAGTGCACAACATACAAACCCGAAAAGAGGATATTGAAGTATTAAAACAGTACCGCAGCCTTGCCAATACCTATTTTGTTTTGTGTCCCAACTCCAATCTTTATATCGAAAATGAGCTGCCGCCGGTAGATCTTTTTCGGGAAGAAAAGATGCAGATTTGTTTGGGAACCGATAGTTTAGCATCGAATACCGAACTTTCGATACTTCAGGAGATGCTCACCATTCAGCAAATTTTTCCAACTATTTCGCTGGAAGAGTTGATATCTTGGGCCTGCATAAACGGGGCAAAAGCCTTAAACATTTCAACTGCTTTTGGATCGTTTGAAAAAGGTAAAAAGCCCGGTGTAAACCTGATTACCGGCATCGATTTCAAAACGATGAAACTCACTCCAAAAGCAAAAGTTAAACGATTGATTTAGCCCAAATTCCCACCCAAATATTTTTAGCTATTTTTGCAGCAATTTTCTAATGAATGATTAAGATTGGCAACATAGAACTGGAGGACACTCCACTTTTTCTGGCACCGATGGAAGATGTCACCTACAAGTCGTTTAGGATGATGTGCAAAAAATTTGGCGCCGATGTAATGTACACCGAGTTTGTATCGTCGGAGGCACTGGTGCGCGATGTGGAAAAAACAAAACAAAAAATGCATTTGTTTGAGTTCGACCGCCCGGTGGCCATTCAGATCTATGGACACAACATCGACTCGATGGTGCGTGCGGCGCAGGTAGCCGAAGAATTTGAACCCGATTTTATCGACATCAATTACGGTTGCCCCATGAAAAAGATCGTGCGCCACGGCGCCGGATCGGCTATGTTAAAAGACATGGACAAAATGCAGAAGATGACTGCAGAAATTGTAAAAGCCGTTAAAATTCCGGTTACCGCAAAAACACGACTGGGCTGGTCGACAGGCAATCAACCTATTGTTGAAGTGGCCGAACGATTGCAGGATGCCGGAATTCAGGCGCTGGCCATTCACGGTCGTACGCGCGAACAGTTGTACACCGGTGAAGCCGACTGGACATTAATCGGAGAAGTAAAAAACAATCCGAAAATTCAAATTCCCATAATCGGTAACGGCGACATCAACAGTGGTAAAAAAGCCAAACAATTGCTTGATGCAACGGGTGTAGATGCTTTGATGATCGGGCGCGGAGCAATTGGCCGCCCCTGGTTATTTCGCGAGATAAAACATTACCTTCAAACCGGAGAAGAATTACCACAGCCAACTGTTAACGAAGTTGTGGAAGTATTAAAAGAACAACTTCAGCTAAACCTGGAGTGGCGCGACAATGAACGATCGGGGATTTTAATGATGCGCCGTCATTTTGCCAAGTATTTCCCGGGGTTGCCAAAATTCAGAGACCTAAAAATTCAACTGCTGCGCGCCGAAACGAACGACGAGGTACACGCCATTCTTGAACAAATTACCGAACAATACGGTGCATTTCAACTCGATTTTTCAACGGCCAGCTTAAAATAGAACAACTATGTACGACAAGTATTCGAAATATTTTTCTGAACAATCGTTGTGGGACAAGCTTAAGAAATTTGGCAAAGCGGCCGGAGCAAAAGTTGTTTATGCTGTTTTGTTGTTGTACTACACTTTCGAAGACAAAGGCGTTGGATTAAAAACCAAACTCAGCATTGCCGCCGCACTGGGTTATTTTATCCTACCCACCGATGCCATTGTTGACCTGACACCCATAATTGGGTTCAGCGACGACCTTGGCGTACTGCTTTTTACCCTCTCGGCAGTGGCGGGCAGCATTACCCCCGAAATTAAGGCCAAAGCTCGCGAAAAACTTAATGAGTGGTTTGGCGAAATCGACCCTAAAGAACTTCAGGATATTGACAAAAAAACTTTTTAAGACTTTTTTGCAAGCACGTTAACAGAGGTTAAACTACTGCCTTTATGAAAGTTATGGCATGAGCTTTGCATACATCTATTTAGTTAGATATATCGTAACTAACATGTTTTTAAGTTGAGTGATTGAAAGTAAGGCTGAGGCCTTGAACATGGTTTTTGTTTTTTGTTTTTTAAGGAGGTAAGATCTACCTTCGAATTGTTAGCTAGACTGGTCCCGCTTCTGCGGGACCTTTTCTTTTCTACCCTGTTCCATATTTATTACTACATTAGCGCCATAACATTTTTGCTATGCTCGAACTTGACTTCTCCACACTTCAATGGATTTTATTAGCAGTATGTGGCATGCTGGTTGGCATGTCGAAAGTAGGTGTTCCCGGTGTTTCCATGTTGGTGGTTCCCACACTGGCGCTAATTTTTGGTGGCAAAGCCTCAACCGGAATTTTACTACCGATGTTAATGATGGCCGATTTATTTGGAGTTGGCTACTATCACCGTCATGCCGAGTGGAAATACCTGTGGAAACTGCTGCCCTGGGCTTTTGTAGGAATTGGTATTGCGCTTTGGGTTGGCGAAGTAGTTAATGATACCTGGTTTAAAAATATAATCGCCATTTTGGTTTTTCTGTGTATTGGCCTTATGCTTTGGCGCGACCGCAAAAAAGGACAAAATCTTTTCCCCGACACCTGGTGGTTCTCAGCAACTATGGGTGTTTTAGGAGGTTTCGCTACGATGATTGGCAACGTAGCGGGTCCCATTTTTGCCATTTACCTTCTGGCCATGCATTTGCCAAAAAATAGCTTTATCGGCACCGGAGCCTGGTTTTTTCTGATCGTAAACTTCTCGAAATTCCCTTTGCACATTTTCGTTTGGAAAACCATCAACTTGGATACGCTCACACTTGATCTGATGCTTTTACCGGCCATCGCTTTTGGTGCTTTTGCCGGAATAAAAATGGTACAGAAAATATCGGATAAACTATACCGAACCGCTGTAATTATCGTAACCGCCCTATCGGCATTTTTACTCTTGATCTGATGGAACAACTACAACAATTTTTTCAAGACAAAACAGTAAGCACCGTTTTGGATGTTGGAACCGGAAGCGGGAATTTTATTTCGGTTTTAAAGGAAGCCTTAAACAATACCAAATTCACCGGCATCGATCCGGACAATGCATCGCTTGAAGAAGCTGCAAAAATCCATCCCGATGTGCACTTCAGTATTATGAGCGGCGAACAACTGGATTTCCCGGATTCCACTTTCGATGCAGCAAGTATTTCAATGGCCATGCACCATTTACCTGATGTTCAGCAAACTTTCAACGAAATGAAACGCGTGGTAAAACCCGGCGGCTGGATTATTGTAAACGAACTGTTTAGCGACAACCTGAATCCTGCACAGGAAGTACATAAAAGCATGCATCATTTCAGGAGTACGGTTGATCGGTTGAATGGAGTTTGCCACAATGACACGTTTACCCGCGCCGAAATTCTGGAGCAGGTTAAAAAGGCAGGACTGGAAATTTGCACGGCTTTTAACCAGGAAAAAGATCGTGTAGAACCAAGTACCGAAGATATTTCAGAGCGAAAAGACCAGCTAATAAAAATACTCAGTCAAATTAAAGACAGGCCGGAATACCACGAGTTGAAAAAGCAAATCCCGGAAATAGAAAAGGCGCTACAACAGTATGGATTTCAGATGGCCACAAGGTTGGTTGTTATTGCAACAGTTAAGAAAGATTGATGCAGATTGAATAACGATTGATATAGATTGTCCTTAAAACTTGCTACTCGCAGCTCGTGACTCGTAACTACGTCTACATCCTGTTATTCACAATATTGTTATAGATTGATCCAAACTGTACGCGAATTCCAACATTGGCTCCAACCTCGAATGACGAAGGTAACTGAACCTTATTCAGCAAAACATCTTCCAGCGAAATTTCACCTTTCGGCAAGTAAATCTGGTCGTGAACATTTTCTACGGTAAAACCCATTCGTACCGATAGCCCGCGAATAATACGAACCGACAGATCGGTATCAAAAGTTATCCGGTTTTTGGTCCAGTCGTGCATATAGTTCGTTGCATTTAGTCCGGCCTTTACTTCGCCCCAGGTTTGCACAATCTGCAAATCAAGGCGTAATGACTGCTCCCAAAGGCTTTCTTCCAATTTGTCATATATCGATTCCTCGTAATATTTCATCCACTCGGGCCCAATATAATAGGCAATGGTAAACACTTTTCGGTCCGACACATCCCATGGGAAAATATTATACTCCACAGCAGGTTTAACCGACATTGAGTATTTGGTATTGCGGTAATTACTGTTATAAAAACTTCCGAACAAACCTGTTGACCAACGCGATGACAAGCTTTTCACCACACTCGACGAGCCATATGTTGATGTATTATCCGAACGGTACTCTTCTCCGTCGGTGGTGTATTTCTTCGTATTTACTGAACGACGCGCATTGTTTCGTATCCTGATTTCGTCGGTAACCTTATCGGCACGCCCATAAAACGAATAGTTATAGTTCTTTTTACTTTCTTCCAGATTTACACTGCCACTAATGTCGCCTCTAAAAGTCCAGTTGTTCCATGGATCGTCAACTTCAGCAACCTGAGCCTGCTCTACTTCGCCCCGGTATCGAAAACTTATCTGATCGGAAGCTTTTGTCTGGTTTACAAAAGGCATTAAACCCAGCGAAAGTGCATCTTTAATTTTCTGGCGTTCCTCTTCGTTGGTATCGTCGGCAAGGATAGTACAGGTAATTGTAAAATTGCTGAAATTCTCGAACGTTAGGTTGTTATACATCAACGAATAAACCATTCCGCCCGAACCGCTCACCCGGCTATTTATAATGATATGCACATCGGCAACGGCCGGATCGTTCACAAAATCGGCAAAACGCATATTGCGGCGCATATAATCCATATCGAGCCGGGCGCCTTCGATATAAACCTTAATTTTTGCATCGCGTTTGTTGTACGATAACGATCCGTGGCTTTTTATACGCACATCTTTTTCGGGGTGTTCGGCTCCCGAAACACTACCAAATACAAAACAAATTAAAACTGTAAAAATGGTGAGAAAGCGCAAAATCATTTTAGTCCTCCTTATCAGGTTTAAATTGGTTTAAATGCAAATAAGTATTAAAAGCAAGCCAAATATAGAACTTCAACTTTAATAATTAAAACTTACTTTCTGATTTTCATTTACTTTGTATTACTTCTTCATATTGAAAGAGAAAAATGGCACGCAGAGAGAAAAAAACACGTAGCAAAGGTTCGGCCGGAAACAACCGAAAATCGGGTGATGATTTTTTACTTAACAACAGGCAGAAAACCGGAGTTTTAGAAACCGACAGTGGTTTGCAGTATTTAATTGTGGAAGAAAAACAGGGGCCAAAACCGGGTCTTTTCGATACGGTTAAAATTCATCAGCGCGCTTTGCTCCTCGACGGTAAAATTCTGGAAGACACTTACCGCCAAAACCAGCCCGACGAAGTTAAAATAGAAGAACTTATCGAAGGATTGCAGGAAGGTTTACCTATGATGAGCGTTGGCAGCCGTTATAAATTCTGGGTGCCTTCGGAACTGGCCTGGGGACGAAAAGGTACCGGAAATAAAATTCCACCAAATGCCGTGTTGAGTTTTGATATTCGTTTGGTGGAGATTTGCTGAGAGCATGAAAATGCCGGTTATTCCAACAGACGCATTTTTAAATCCATCGACTCATGTAAAATCCTTGTTATTTCTACAAAATCTGGATTTATCTGCCGGAAAAAGATAATGTGTCGGTTAACATGAAACCCGAGTAGATCAGGACTTACTTTGGAATATTTTCGACCAAGAGCTGAATTCCTAGCTATTTTTTTACAAGCAGCTATCAATTCATTATAATATTTATTGGCCTGTCTTTTCGACCATTCTTCAAATGTATAATCCCAAATTTGAGTTAAATCATCAACTGCTTTATTCGTAAAGTAATAGTCAGCCATTTAACTGTTTCTTTGCTTTTAAAGATTCAAGATGTTCTTTCGGATCAAAATCATGAGCTATTCCACTTGCAACTCCCTCCCGTATGGCATTTTTTAATGCTACTACTTTGCTCTCTTCTTCTTCTAAAAGTCGTAACCCGGCACGAATAACCTCACTCGCATTTTTATATCGACCTTTAGAAATGCTATCCTGAACAAATTGATCAAAATAGTTTCCGAGCGATATTGAAGTATTCTTATTCATCTCTATTAATTTTTACCAAATATACCAAATATTGGTATATCAATCAAGTCTAACTTATTTAACAATCAAACTAATCCGCTAAATATCAACGAATATTATAAATTTACTATGCAAAACAGAATTCAATCTATCTAATTTTTGTTTTGGGGAAGCCATCATCGATTTGCGACTACAGAGATTTGCTGAGCTAACTCCAGTGTAAATTCAGCCACGTTTTTACGCCCGCCATAATCATTTCAATGGCTACCGAACCAACAAACAGCGCGGTAATACGTCCGGCCAAATCGAAATAACGCTCAATCAATTCTTCCCGTTTTTGGCGAATTACATCGTGCAAAAATTTTAAAACCACCAATACCAGAATACACAGCATAACCGCCACAACAATGGATGCGCACGATATAAGAATGTCGTTACGTTTACCAATAACCACGCTGGCACTAATGGTACCGGGGCCAATTAAAACCGGCATAGCAATGGCTCCGGCAATGTGTTTCGATTCGCCACGCAATATCTCAATGGCAGTTGGCCCGCGAAAAACAAACTGCAGCCCGATGAGCAGGAAAACAATACCACCAAACAACTGAAACGAAGCAAAACGAACCTGAAATACATCGGAGAAAATACGATCGCCAACCACAGCAAAACTGCAGAATGCAATACACGAAATAAAACCGGCACGAATTAAAACCCGCCGAAACTGCTTATTATCGAGCTTCTGAACAATGTCGATTAAATAAACAATTACCAAAAACGGATTTAATAAAACAAGTAATAACAGTATCGATCTTGTAAATTCGGTCATGTCTTTTCCGGTTTTTTATATGTTGTTTGAGCCTCTTCTTCAATATTGATTAAATTATGAAGTGTAGCTGTTGCGATAAATATAAAAATACAAATCAGGAATGCAATAGCTTTCAAACATCAATTCTGTTGAATTGCACCCTGGCAACAATTTGTTATTGGTAAAAGGAAGGTGTGAGCGTTGGCTGTGTTTCCCCTTTTTGTATTCAACGTAAAGTGCTTGTTTTCGTACAAAGTGCCAGCTTTAACGTTTATACCGGCCTGTAAGTATGAAACATGCACAGTATTGATAAAATTTATCGTTGCAATGAAGCCCGACAGCTGTCGACAACAAAATCAGCTGTCAGTTTTTAATCCTACAGTCGTCGGCAACAAAATAAATTTTCAAAATCGATGATTTATGCTGTCGACAAGCAAAAATATTTCTGATTTTCAACTCGACAGCCGTCGGCAACAAAAAAAACTTTCAGGATTTAACTCGACAGCCGTCGGCAACAAAAACAACTTTCAGGATTTAACTCGACAGCGGTCGGGTTAAAAATAAACTTTCAAAATCCTTCTCCACCGCTGTGGAAACGAAAAAATATTTTCAAAACACAGCTCCACGGCCGGGGAGAATCAATTCTGCATCCCGAACAGCCCACCACAGTTGAAACAGGGAAAAATTCGATTCGCCATTTACTTCCCCAATCATTATCGGCGTATCATGCAAAAAACCGGGGCTGTATTTATATCATTTATACAGCCCCGGTCTCTTACTTTCAGCCTGGTTTGGGGAAAATCTTCAGATTCTATCTTATTATGGCAGATTAACTGCTACGCTTTCTCCGAATACGGTAACACTTGCCAGATTATTACAAGCATCTCCTGTATCGGAACCAGGCCGGTAGTCAATTTCACAACTCAGGTCGTAATCCTCGAGGCCAATGTACAGCACTCCTTCTTTAATCCAACGGCAACAATTACTAATCAGCAGTGGTGTTGTTGTAGACATGGTGTAGGCATATCCGTCGGAGCTCGTTCCATTGTGGGTTCCTGTTATTTGGAAATTATCATCGCAAAAATCGGAGGTTTCACCACTTGTTACCATATGCGTATCGTAGCCACTTATCCATTCGCGCTGTGTTTGTTGCTCGAAATAAAACCTTTTACCATTAGGTGCAGTAATTACGCCATCGCTTACGGTACAGGTATATACCGGGTGTTCGCTGGCATTTGGGCCGCTGTAAGCAATGGTTTGCACGCCTTCTACTTTATAGTCGTCGTGATAAAAATCGTCGAAGGTGATTTCCCATTCAGCTCCGCTAACTCCAGGGAAATTATCGGCAGTAATAATCAATTTCCCTCTCCGCTCATGGTTATCTAATCCCAAAATATTTTCAGGGCCATAATCCACAGTTATGGTTTTTGGCCAGGAGGTAAGATCGAGTGGCTCAATAGAAATTTGCGGATAATTTTCGTTTGTAGTTGTTGCGCTTTTCAGCATGCCCTCCGATTGAAAACCGGCACTGGTTCCTTCTTCCTGCGTGGAAGTATAAATACTGTAAGCAGTTGCAGCTTCCATTACCAAAACAGTGGCTTCATCGGATGTGATGGTTCTCTTATCAACTTCTTTACAGGCTGTGATTAACAGAATCAACAAGCCCAAAACGACCAATAGTGTATTTCTCATAGCATTGAATTATAAAGGTTTATCGTCAAACTTAACGTTTTTTCCTAAAAAATAGTATAGAATGTGCTTTCTTCTTTTTATTTCATCAAAACATATCTGCACAAATCCAGGTACCTGCTGAGAGGTACAATCAGGGGTAGTCTATAAATTCTGGTGTAGACTTGCGACTAAGAAAAAAGCCGCTCCTAATAAAGGAACGGCTTTAACTATCGTTGTGCGTTATTCTACTAATAGAACTTCGCTCTTTTGTCTTCTATTTCTACCGAGTTACGGAATACATTAAATACTTCCGAACCAACACGGTAAGTGTTTGTTTGCGCCAAACGCATTTTCTCGGCTGCTACATCAACACCGGCACCTTCGCTAACCGAAGTAGGCATTACAACATAAACACCGTTGTTTCCTGCAATTGGTTCCGATACTTCGTCAACATCAAGTGCTGCAACTGTTCCAATTACTGCAGGTTCCAGACCAATTCCGGGAACCGAGAACGAGTTAAAGTTAATTGCATTTGCAGTCTGAACTTCAGTATCAAGAGCTGTAGCGGCAGCGGCTAAATCTGCATTGCCGTTTAAAGCAGCTTCTGCTTTCTCAACCAACAATTCAGCTTTTTTCTCCTTTGTTACTGCTAACTCAACACGTGCTTTTACGTCTTCGAAAGGAGCAATTCCTTTTTCAGTTTTGCTTGCTAAAATGGCAATTACAAAATTGTCGCCCAGTTCGAAGATGCGTGAATCCTGGTTGTTAGTCAAAATATCATTAACCTCAGCTTCGTATGCAGCTCTAATTAAAGTACGGGCATCTTCCAAACCAACAATTGTACGCTGATTTTCGCTAACATTGGCTACCCTTTTTGTAAGGCCTTGCTCGGTTACTGCAGTGTTAAATGCTTCGGCAGTTGGGTTTTCACCTACAAACTGGCTTGCTTTAGAATATACATTCTGGTAAGTTCTTGTGCTTGGCTCAACATTGCGGGTAAGGTATGCCACCTGCACCTGACGTGTAAGTTTTCCACGTTTGGTAGTTTGTACCAGATGAATTCCGAATTGTGTTGCAACCATTGTAACACTATCAGTTGTATTGTTAAAAGCGGCATTTTCGAAAGGTTTCACCATTTGACCACGCTGGAACCAACCTAAATCGCCACCGTTGATTGCAGAACCCTGATCATCTGAATTGGTACGTGCCAGTTCGGCAAAATCAGCACCATTTTCAATCATTGTTTTCAAGCTGTCGGCCAATTGCTGTGCAAGAATAGCTTCGGCCTGATTGGTTACCTGCAATAAGATATGACGCGCCTCAACCGAATCGGGCATCATTTCCGATTTGTATAATTTTACCAAAGTAAATGACTCACCTTCTTTGTAAGGACCGTATACTGAGCCAACCTCAGCACCTTCGTCGAAAATCCAGTTACCAACGGCTTCCGGAAGGTCGTCTTTTTTGTCCCAGGCATCGTTAAAGCTAATGTCCGAGTTGGTGTCAACAAACTGAATGGTATTCTCAGTTTCTTCAAAATCAGCTTTAATATCTGTGATCCACTCTTCAGCGTCAGCAAAATCTTTTTCCGATGGTTCAACCGGATAAGCAATGTATTCAATTCTTCTGCTGGCTTCTGTTTCGTAATCTTCTTTATGTGCGTTGTAATAATTTTTCAGATCTGTTTCCGTAACGGTAACATCTTCGTCGGCAACACTACTGTGTGGTAAAGCGATGTAATCGAAATTAACCAATTTGTTTCCGGCTGTTGCACTGGTCTCAGCCTGCTCGCCTGTAACGTACATACCTTTTGCCACCATATAAGTGTATTTGCTTTGTGTACGTTCTTCAACAATTTGTTGCTCGATGTTTAACCATGATGCACGGTCTTCAGGCGATATTAAGCCTGTTTCCATGTTTTTCAGGAAACGAACTACCGAATTACGATCGAACTGACCGGTTTGCGGGTTGCTGAATATTTGACGAACAATTTGGTGTGGATTTGCTCCCTGAAGCATATCGAATAACTCTTCTGAGCTAACTTCAATACCAAGATCTTCGTAGGCTTCACCCATAACAATCTCGGCAATTTTACGTTGCCAGGCCTGTTCACGCACTTGTGTCCAGGTATTATCATCTAACTGATTTTGCCCATAGTTTTGTTTGAATATCTCCCCAAGTTCTTCTACCTCTTGCTGAAATTCAGGATATTGAATTGATTCACCATCAATTACTCCAACTTCTAATCGGTTTCTCTGAAACATCGACGAACCTCCTTGCAATAAATCGCCAAGGATGAACGCTGCCAATGATAAACCGATTACAATTGCTACTAACAATCCTGCTTTCGTTCTAATGTTTTGTAACGTTGCCATTGATTTACAGTTATTTTTTGTCTAAAATCGTTTGAATTTTTCGAGCTACGAAGATAATAATTTTAACTGTTTTACCTCTAATATCGAATATTTTTTACCAATGCCCGAAACAAGCTTGGAATTAGCAGACTACCAGCGTTTTACCACCCTAAGTCTTTACAGGATTAATCGTTAAGAAGTTTGAGTTTCACCAATTCGATTTTAGTATTGGTTGCCTTTAGGATTTTAAACTGAAATTTTTCGATTTTTATAACCGAGTTCACTTTTGGTATACTTTCGTAGTTGTAAAGTATAAAACCGGCAAGTGTTTCAAACTCTTCGTTTTCGGGAAGTTCGAGGAAATACTTTTCATTCAGCATATCGATTTCGGCCCGTGCTGAGAAGATGAATTCGTTATCGCCTATTTTCTTTTCAATAATACCTTTAACGTCGTGTTCGTCTTCAATTTCGCCAAATATTTCTTCCAGAATATCTTCGCTGGTTACCATTCCGGCAGTTCCGCCAAATTCGTCAACAACAATGGCTATACTGCGATGCTCCTGAATAAAGGTGCTCAGCAATTTATTTGCAGGCATGGTTTCGGGCACAATCAATACATTTTTGATGAATGGATCGATGGTTTGCGGGTTCTTAAACATCATTGAAGAGTGCACATAGCCAATAATATTATCGATACTTTCGCTGTAAATCAGAATTCTGGAATAACCGGTTTCAACAAATTTTTGTCGTAAATCGCTTATTGCTGCACCTGTTTCCATCATTGCTATTTCGGTTCGCGGAATCATTACTTCACGCAGCTTTATTTTCGAGAAATCGAGTGCATTCTTAAACAGTTTGATCTCGGTTTCAACAAGTTCCTTATGTTCTGCACTTGTCCGGTCGTTCTCATTTATAAACTCATCAAGATCAATTCTGCGAAACACCTTGTTTTTATCTTCGTTGCCGGGTTCGGTTTTAAAAACATTTCGCAGCAAAAAATTGGTAATGCCCATCGAGAAACGTGTTACCGGGAAAAAGATCACATAAAAAAAGGCAAGCGGTAAAGCAAAAACGTTTAATAACGAATTAGGGAAAATGCGAAATAAGGTTTTTGGTAAAAATTCGGCAAACAATAAAATTACAAATGTTGAGATGATGGTTTGCAGCAATAAAACCACTGATTCGGATTGAATTGAGTTGAGCAAAACCGGCTCTAAAACAGTAGCAAAAGCAATACCGTAAACCACAAGCGCGATGTTGTTGCCAACCAACATGGTAGCAATATACTGACCACCATTATGGGTTAAAAACCTTAGTAATTTTGAGCTAAACGGATCGGATTGTTTATCGAGCTCGAGACGCAGTTTATTCGCTGACACAAAAGCAATCTCCATTCCTGAAAAAAAGGCTGAGAGAATGATCGTTATCAGAATCAGCAAATACGGGTTCATAAATAGCTAGTTAAAGTTTACAGCTTTTTTGGGTGGTGTTTTCGAAATTACCGGATCGTTTATTTCCGCTTTAGGCTTTTCAATTTTGTTTTCTGTTTGGTCGGGCTGGTTTTTATTATCTACCGCAACATAAATAACACCTTTCGGATTTGTAATTTTCCAGTTTTGCATATTCTGGTCCGATGTTAACCCTGTTCCTGTAATAATTTTGTCGGCACTAATAATCTTCACATATTCTTCGGTAAAGATCGTTTCGTGTTTTTCGTCCCAAATAAGGTGTTCGGTTTTTAACGAGTCTCCTTTTTCATTGGTAACTACCACATTATTTTTGGCTTCCCACTTTTCTTCCTTAATAAATTCCTTGGCATAATCTGCCTTAATACTGGAAGTTATTTTATAGTTCTCGTCGTATTCAATAAGCAATAAACCTTCGGGGAATTCGTGGAACATCTGGCCATCGTTTTCGAAGCGAAGTAATTTTGGGGCTTTAAGCGAAAAGCGAACTGTACCAGAGTCGGTATTGAGTGTTTCGAAATTTGTAGCCTCTAAAACCGGCAAATTTTCGGGGGAGCTAAAAGCTTTTATCTTATCAATGTCGTTTTTCTTACAAGCAAAGAAAAGTATTGCAGTTCCCAACACGGGAACTGCAATACGAGACAATTTTATTAGTTGCAATATGTTAGAAGCGAACTTTTGTGTTTTCATTAATCCAACCTCCTACGTGATATGTAGAACCTTCCTGTAGTCCTTCCATAAATGCTTCTTCTTTGTTAGGGAAATAAGCTTTGTATTTTCTAAGGTTTTCTGCTGCATCGATTGCACAGTCTTCGCCGCGACGTGCTTTTGCGAAGTAGTCGCATGCTACCCAGAATACTGCTGATTTCTCCATGGCCGATCCGTCAAACTTTTGTGAAGCAGCAACATAGATGTTTGCAATCAGCAAGTTTGCATCACATAAATCAGGATCCAACTCAAGAGCTCTTCTGGCATCGTTACGTGCTCCAACATAGTTACCGTCTTTTGTAAAACGAACCAAACCGCGCTCGTAATGGTAAGTAGCTTTCAATTTATCATCAGTTTCCTGGTCAATAGCCATTTGGTAGTATTCACGTGCTTTTTCAACATCGTCCTTTTTCAGGAAACGACGAGCCATGTTAAATGCTGCTTCGGCCGAAGGATCAAGTTCGTACAAACGCTCGGTAGCTAAACCAAAAAGTTCAGTTTCAGTACATCCGGCTCTACCCAAACGACGCAACATTGATTTGATAAAATCAGCATCGTTTGAATTATCGTGGTACTGAGGTTCGTAAATGCTAATTAAAGCTTCGCAATCAGCAGCACCTGATTTTCCGAAAATATTTTCGATATAAGGAATTACTGTTTCCTGTGTTAGTTTTACCTTATCTGCATCTTCGTTAGCCTCAACAATTTTATTTGCAATTGCAGTCGAAACTTCGTAATTTTTAACTACCTGCTCTTTTGGAAGTTCACCCAACTTGAATAATGCAACAGTTGTTTGCATGTACAACAGAAGTACAGGTGGTTCAGTTTGGTCGCCTTGCAGCTCAACCGATTCAGACAACCACGCATAACCCGACTTATGAATTGCTTTTAAAGCATCACCTTCAGGTGCTTTATCTCTGTTCTGGTCTAATTTGTATTTTAACCATGATGTACCTTTACGACCTAGCACATAACCACGTTCGCCAAAGTACTTCATTCGTTTGTCGTACAATTTCATGTACAAATCAATGTACCTATCGCGTTCAGCATCAGTTTTGGCAGTTTCAATCTGGTGCTCGTAAATCTTAGAACCGTGAATATATAGGTTCATGGTAGATTTAGGATACATGTTATACAGCTTTTGCCAGTGTGGAATAGCTGACTTATAGTCTTTTTGTTTGAAGAATTCACCATACAAACTAAGCTCGTTTAAGAAATCTCTATCCTGAGCTTTCATCAGTTCTTCCAAAGTGCTTAGGTTTACTTCTCCGGTTTCTTCTTTTTCGCCATCGCCAGAAGGAAGACTTCCGCTAAATGCAAAATCAAACACATCGCCTGATTTGCCTTCGATGTCTAATTTTTTTGATTCATCGATAAATGTAAACCTGATGTATTTTGATTTTTCATCAGCTTCAACTTCATACTTTCCATCAAAACTGGTCATCATTTCTCCACCCTTATGGGCTTCAACAGTAATACCAGCAGCCGGTTCTCCGTCGATGTAAACAGTTCCTTTAACAACTCTTTGCGCCTGTGCACCTGTAATACCGACCATTACAACTGCTGCGATTAAAAGAGATATGCGTAAAATAGCTTTCATAATGAGTTTTATTTGTTTTTTCTTTTTTTTTTGAATTCTAGTCAATTTTTCGCTGCATAAACCATAAGTCGTGTAAGCTTACACTCACATTCACTTTTGCATATTTTTCGAGTACCAAATTATATTCTTTTGTTCCTCTTTGCCCGAACTCGGCACTTAGATTAAGTGTTGAGTTAGAGCGATACAGTGGTAATCCAACACCAAAACTTATGCCAAAGTCATTTATGTGCTGTCCGGCGAAGGTATGGTAAGTTTGTTCGTATTTCAAACCGGCGCGATATGCAACACGGTTAATAAAACTTCTGATCGAAAACTTATCCGGAATCCACTCAGCCCCAATCGCAAATTTATTTAAATCTGTTAAGAAATTGCTTTTACCTCCTAAAAATTCGGCGTTGGCCCATCCTTCGTGGTAATAATCTACATTTATTTCATACACATTTTCTTTGGCCAACGATAGTCCCCCGCCTATCATCATTGGGAAAGTCAACTTTCCCTCCTCTTCTTCGCGATAGTTCAATGTATCCTGATCCAGTGCACCTCCGTACGACAGGTTTTTCTGAATAATATCGGATACAAAGTCGGTATATTCAGGTGAATTGGCGAACACCAATCCAAATGTTAAACTTTTATCATTTTTCAATGGCAGGGTTGCCTGTGCTCCTAAATCCAATCCAAAATCGCGTATACGAACTGTTGAATACCGTTGTACATTATAAAATGTTGGATCGGCAAAAGTTACTTCCGTATTTCGGTTTAATTGCCCGAAACGGTAATTCAGGTTTGCACCAACCGACACGTTTTTAATGGGTTCGATAGCAATTCCCCAACGGGCATTCGAAATGGTTCCCGCTCCGTAGTATGTGTTGTAAACGTTTCCAACATTTTCAATGTCGGCAGTTGACGTTACGTAATAACCTACATCCGAATAGGGTGTTAAACTTAAGCTTGTTGCCGCCCAGTCGGTTATCCGGAAGCTCATGGCAAAATACTTGAAGTTTATATCATTCGTCTTCATACTTGTGCTTTCGGTTTGGTTATTGGCAAATTTGCCTTCCAAACCAAACTCAAAAATAAAGTTGAGCGAATCAAGCGATGTGTAACTGGCGGGGTTGGCCGCATTTATCTGCATTTTGTATCTGCTTGCAAGGCTCGCTCCTCCCATTGCCGACGAACGTCCGAGCGAATAGGGCTGCAAATCACCAAGACCATAACGCGAATACGGCGATGTGGTATTATTATTAAACTGTGCAAACAATACAGCCGGGAAAAATAATAACCCGGCGATCAAAAAACTTACT
>NZ_JBFHGM010000061.1:0-21161 GCF_041583095.1 Draconibacterium sp. | reverse complement strand
ATTCATTCCGAAAATTGTTGCTCCCGGAAACAAAAATCATGGTGATGGTCAAAGCTTTTTCATATGGCAGCGGCGATGTGGAAATTGCGCAACTTTTGCAGCACCAAAATGTAGATTACCTTGCAGTTGCTGTGGCCGACGAAGGCGTTCAACTGCGAAATGCAGGCATCACTATTCCAATTGTGGTGATGAATCCCGAACACGATAGTTTTCAGAATATTATTGATTTTAACCTGGAACCAAATATCTACAGCTTCCAATTATTACAAGAGTTTGTAAAGGCTTTGGAAGAATTTGGGTTAAGCAACTTCCCCATTCACATAAAAATCGACACGGGCATGAACCGCCTCGGTCTGAAAACGGAAAAAGAAGTTGAAGAAGTAATTACATTTATTAAAAACAATAAGCATCTAAAAGTCAAGTCTGTTTTCTCACACCTTGCCGGAAGCGACGAACCGGAACTTGATGATTTTACCCAGGAACAGTTCAATCGTTTTGCAAATTTATCGGCCCGGATTGAAAATGCCTTTGACTATAAAATCGACAAGCACATTTTAAACTCGGCCGGCATCGAACGTTTTCCCGATCAGCAAATGAATATGGTACGGCTGGGAATTGGGCTGTACGGCATTTCACAAACCGGATTAGCGTTGCAGCAAATCAGCACCTTAAAGACGACTGTTTCGCAAGTTAAAACCGTAAACACAAACGAAACTGTTGGGTACAACCGAAAAGGAAAAATTAAGCAACAAAGCCGGGTAGCCATTGTTCCAATGGGTTATGCCGACGGAATAAACCGCCGACTGGGTAACGGTTTAGGCAGCGCTTTCGTTAACGGACAAGAAGCAAGAATAATCGGAAATATCTGCATGGACATGCTAATGCTCGATGTTACCAACCTGAAAGTTAATCCGGGTGACAAGGTTGAAATTTTTGGGCCAAATATTTCCATTTCAAAGGTGGCCCAGTTACTTGAAACTATTCCTTATGAGATTTTAACCGGAATCTCGCAACGCGTGAAACGGGTTTATTTACAGGAATAAAAAAATGCCACCTGATTTCTCAAGTGGCACTATCAATATTTTGATCGAAATTATTATCCTAATTTACTTATACGCTCTAAACGTGTAACATCCAGAATCCGAATCTTTCGCCCATCGATAGCAATTACTTTTTCATTAGCGAAAGTTGATAAGGTGCGAATGGCATTCGATGTGGTCATATTCGAAAGGTTGGCAATATCCTCGCGCGACAAGAATGCTTTTAATGTTGTACCGTCGTTTTCGAAACCGTATTTATCTTTCAAAAGAATCAGCGATTCGGCCAAACGACCACGAATATGTTTTTGTGTTAAAGTTACAGTTCGGGCATTGGAGAAACCCAGTTCTTTCGAAAGTTTACTGATAATCTTAAATGAAAAATCAGGGTTTTTTAAGGCACGTTCAAAAATGAAATCAGGATCGATGGTACAAACGAGCGACTCTTCAAGTGTTACCGCCGAACCGTTATGTGTTTCATCGGCAAGCAAAGCACGGTAACCGATCAGCCCAAGTGGTTTTGTCATTCGAATAATCTGCTCTCTACCGCCCACTCCTTCTTTAAAAATCTTAACCTTTCCGTCAATCAAAACCAAAAATCCATTTGGCTTATCTCCTTCTTTATAAATAAATTCATTCTTCTTGTACTGCGAAAGAGAAATATGGTGTTGCAGTTCGTCTTTATCTTCCTGCCCCAACAAATAAAAAATTGATTTCTGATTGTCAACCAGGTCTCGAAGCCCAATATCTGAATTTAACATATACCCGTCTGTATGTTTTACAGCATCAAAGCTAAAAAAAATTGTTAAAATTGATTCTTTTTTAACGTTTATTTTACCTCAAAACGGAATAATATCATCAACAATTGGGCTGAAAACGGTTGATAAAAAATTCACATGGCTAGTAACGGGCAACCAGCGGCATTTTTCGTCCGAAGCCAAAAGCTTTTGAACTTACTCTTAAAATGGGAGCTGCCTGAAAACGTTTATACTCATTCATGTTCACCATTCTTATCACTCTTCGAACCACTGCCTCGTCATAGCCCAAGGCGGCGATTTCTTTTGGTGATTTATTCAGTTCAATATAGTTGAAAAGCATATCGTCAAGCGCTTCGTATTCCGGCAATGAGTCGGTATCTTTCTGATCAGGGCGCAATTCTGCCGATGGTGGTTTTACAATGGTATTCTCCGGAATTATCTCGCCATCTTTATTCATAAACCGCGACAGTTTGAATACATCCAGTTTGTAAACATCGCCAAGCACAGCCAGGCCGCCGTTCATATCGCCATAAAGCGTACCGTAACCAACCGCACACTCGCTTTTGTTTGTTGTGTTTAACAGTATATGGCCAAATTTATTCGAAATCGCCATCATATAAATTCCGCGGGCACGGGCCTGAATATTTTCTTCGGTAACATCGGGCGAGCGGCCTTCGAATAGTGGAGAAAGTGCCGATTCAAACTGATCCACTGCCGATTGAATATTCACTACATCGTAACGAATACCAAGATTTTCGGCCAGTTCGCGGGCATCATTCACACTGTGGTCCGACGAATATTTTGATGGCATTAACAACACACGCACATTTTCGGCACCCAAAGCACGAACAGCTAGTACAACAGTTACTGCCGAATCAATTCCGCCCGACAATCCCAGCGTAGCCTGCTTAAAGCCCATCTTTTTAAAATAGTCGCGAATGCCCAGCACCAGTGCATCGTGTATTTTTTCGATGTAATCAACTTTTGGTTGCAGCGCTTTTTCGCCCAGCGATGTGGTATCCAGAACGAGGCAATCCTCCTCGAAATATTTCAGTTCTTTTACAATCTCGCCGGTAGCATCGATGTACACCGATCCTCCATCAAAAACCAACTCGGTTTGTGCACCCACCTGGTTACAATACAAAATAGGTATGCCGTATTTTTTTGCTTTTGTTATCAATACATTCTTACGCCAGCCTTCCTGGTTGTACGAAAATGGCGATGCCGAAAGGTTGACCACAAAATCGGGTTTTAGCTTTGCCAGTTCCTCCATTGGCGAGATTGAGTAGAGCTTATCCTTTCCAAACTCGTTGGCTGTTGGTTGCTCGTCCCACAAATCTTCGCAAATGGTAACAGCAATCTTTTCGCCTTTGTATTCTAACAAACTAAACTCGCGGTTGGGCTCAAAGTGGCGGTACTCATCAAAAATATCATAGGTAGGCAGCAGCGTTTTGTTGTGGCTGCTTTTTATTTCGCCATCGGCCAGAAACAGTGCTGCGTTAAAAAGCGTTTTACCACGCTCGTGCTGGTTAATACGCGGTGCACCAACCAACGCTGCAATTCCGTGGCAGTGCTTAGCTATTTCGGCAACAGCATCATCGGCTTTTGCAATAAACTCCTTTTTCTCCAGCAAATCGTGCGGGTAATATCCGGTTACCGACAACTCGGAAAAAACAACCAGATCAACATCCTCTTGTTTCAGGCGGTTGATCTCTGCAATAATCTTCGACGCATTTCCTTCAAAATCGCCGATGGTATAATTTAACTGTGCCAGTGCAACTTTCATTTTTCTATATTAGCCGGAAGACCGAAGTGCGAAATCCGAAGTTTGTTTAAATAGAATGACGATTGCAAATCTCCAATTTTTAGTTCAGTTTTGCAATAAATAAGAAGTGTAAGCGTAATGATTTAAATTTCTTGTAAAATGAAGTGGACAAAAGCAGTGGTTTTTATGGGCGTTATTGCCCTGATTTTCTTTTCATGTAAACGAAATCCCTTAAAAGTAAACATTTCTGATATTGAAAAAGAAGTAGAAGTGGTGCGGTTTGGCGAGCAACTTTTTAACCTTGAGGGAAAAGACACGCTGGAAACAATAACGGAACTGAGCAACGCCTACCCCGATTTTTTTAATTTGTACACTTATCGCGTTATACAGGTGGGCGGCATTGGCGACGAAGATTTTGCAGCAATGATAAGCCTGTTTTTAAACGACTCGCTTATTCAGGACGTAAAACTAAAAACCGACTCGGTGTTCCCCAACCTCACAAAACTTGAGAAAGGCCTGACAAAAGCATTTAAATATTACAGCTACCATTTCCCGGAGAAAGAATTGCCAACCATTTACACTTATATTTCGGGATTTAACCAGTCGGTGGTTACGGCCGAAAATATTATCGGTATCAGCCTCGACAAATACCTGGGGCGCGATTGTAAGTACTACGAGCAATTACAAACTACGCCTCAGTATAAAGCACAAAACATGCACAAAGACAAGATTTTGTCGGACGTGGCTTTTGCCTGGGCAATTACCGAATTTGAGCACGAAGATCGCGCGACCAATCTGCTGGGTAATATGGTTGAAAAAGGGAAACTGATGTACCTGGTTGACGCCATGTTGCCCGGTATGGAAGACTCGTTGAAAATTGGCTACACCACACAGCAACTGGAGTGGTGCCAAATGAACGAGCCGCAAATGTGGACTTACCTCATTGAGCACGAATTGTTGTACAACAGCAAACGTATGGATATTATCCGCTACATAAACCCGGCACCTTCTACAAGTGGATTTCCACTCGATTCGCCCGGACGAACCGGCGTGTGGATTGGCTGGCAAATTGTGCGGCAATACATGAAAAAACATTCGGAAGTAACCGTCCCCGAGTTGATGGCGAATTACGATTTTCAGCAGATTTTGAATGATTCGGGATATAATCCGGAGTAGGTTAGTTAACAGTTTTCGGTCGCAGTCTACAGTCACCCAGAGCGAAGTCGAAGGGTGGTTTCATGAGGCATTAGTAATTGGATATTGATTATTGGTTATTCGAAACTGGATGCGGGATATTTTGGATACCCGATACCAGGAAGAAGGATGTCATCTTTATTTTTAGCAAATTTAAAGATGACATCCCCGAATTGCATCAAAATGAGAGACCTTCAAGGTTTTGAAAACCTTGAAGGTGTGAAAAACAAAGAAGGATGCCTCTGACTAGTAGCTAGCAGCTCGCTACTCGTAGCTAAAAAACAAAAAAGCCCGGCAGAAAATCTACCGGGCCTATCATTATCAGCTTAAAAGCTTAATAATTCATTTCTTTAATTTTGATGTTGCGGAACCACACATCGTCGCCGTGGTCTTGCAAAGCAATAACACCTTCTTTTGCAACATTTGCCCAGTCAGGATTTAACCCCGGGAATTTCGATCCGGCTACCAGCTCTTTCCAGTCATCAGTCCACAAGTGGTACTCAACAACCGTTTCGCCATTTTGCTTGTGCACAACAGTACCTTTGTAGCAAATAATTTCAACCGTATTCCATTCGCCTGCAGGTTTTGCATTTTGTGGTTTTGCAGGAATCAGGTCGTACAGCGAACCGGCTTTGCGGTTACCATCTTTTCCTAACAATGCATCAGGGTGACGCTCGTTGTCTAACACCTGCATTTCAGGAGCCGTTTTATAAATTGGCCATCCTTCGTGCTCTTTTCCTAAGTAAAAAATACCTGAGTTGCCGCCTTCAGCAAGTTTCCATTCCAGTTTCAAATGAAAGTTAGAATACTCTTTGGTAGTGATAATATCGCCACCATCACGCGATCCGGCTTCGCCCTGACCTGATTTTTTGCAGTGTAAAGTTCCGTCAACAACCTGCCATCCTGTTGGGAAATGGTCTTTGTTGTTACCACGCCATCCTTCGCTGGTTTTGCCATCAAAAAGCAATACCCAACCTTCTTCTTTTTCTTTTTTTGTTAATTGATTTAAACCGGCCGAACCTCCTGTTTTTGTACTCTTACACGAGATAGAAAACACAAAGGCAGTAGCCATTAAAAGTGAAAAAAACTTTCTCATTTCTATTACATTTAATTGGTTAAAGATTAAAATGCCATTTTTTCAAACGACGTGCGAATGTACAAAAATAGTTAGAACGTTATTTTAACACGTATAAAAAAGAAATCATGAAATACTGTATTTAACGGGCTTTTAACGTCGGTTTTATAAAGTTCTTTTGTAAATTCGGTTAATTAAAAGATTAAGTTGATTAAAAATTAGTGATATGAGTACTTCAGCAAAGCCAAAGAGAATTGGTATTTTGACTGCAGGGGGCGATTGTCCGGGACTGAATGCAGCAATAAGGGGCGTTGGAAAAACAGCGATAGTTGAATACGGAATGGAGGTGTTGGGCTTTAATGCCGGCTACTCAGGTTTAATAAACGGCGATTACATCGAGTTGAAAGAATCGGCACTCTCGGGCATTCTTACGCTTGGCGGAACCATTCTGGGAACCTCGCGCGAAAAGCCCTACAAAGGGAATAAAAACGGAAAAGATGCAGAGGACAAACCGCACAAAATAATGAAGAACTATAAAAAACTAGGCCTTGATGCCTTAGTTTGTATAGGTGGTAACGGAACCATGAAAACCGCAAGCCTTTTGGCACAGGAAGGCATGAATGTGGTTGGAATTCCGAAAACCATTGATAACGATGTTTGGGGTACCGATGTAACTTTTGGTTTCGACTCGGCCGTGCAAATTGCCACCGATGCCATCGATCGATTGCACACCACTGCCAACTCGCACCAGCGCGTAATGATTATTGAAATTATGGGACACCATGCCGGCTGGCTGGCTTTGTACTCAGGACTTGCCGGTGGTGGCGATATTATTTTGCTTCCTGAGCTGGAGTACAACATCCGTTCGGTTTGTAAGAAAATCGAAAGCCGTTATGAAAGCAATAAACCTTACTCAATAGTTGTGGTTGCCGAAGGGATTGACCACCCCAAAGAAATTTCGGCAGCAACACATATTGCACAGGCTATTCAAACCTACACCAATATTGAAACCCGCGAAACAGTATTAGGCTACATTCAGCGCGGTGGCTCACCAACTCCGATGGACCGGATTCTGGCTACACGCTACGGAGCTTTTGCAGCCCAATGTATTGCCAACGAAAATTTTGGCACCATGGTAGCTATAAAAAACAACGAACTCACTACAGTCCCGCTTGAGGAGGTAGGTGGCAAACTGCGACTGGTTGAGCCGAATTTAGGACTAATTGAAAAAGCCCGGAAAATGGGAGTTTCGTTTGGCGACGAGTACCTTTAAGAAGGATAAAAGATGAACGATTAAGGATAAATCGTAAGAAAGCCGGTTTGAATCAAACCGGCTTTCTTACTATAATAATGTTTCTATATTGGCAAATGCAATACTTTCTTCGTTTCGAAAAAGGGTTCTTCGAAAAATTGCGACAGATCCTGCAGAAATATCCGTTTTCCGAAAGGTTTAACTTCTTCGCGAAGATCGCCGCCTTTTAAATAAATAACTCCGTTAGGTAACGCGTTTTGTTGTTTCCTCGAGATATTTGTTCTGATCCACTTTACAAAATCGGGCAAACGTGTAACGGCGCGGCTCACTACAAAATCGTACTTTTCTTTTAACTCTTCGGCACGAACCTGATCGGCACGCACATTTTTTAACCCCAACGATTGGGCAACCCCGTTTACCACTTTTATCTTTTTCCCGATCGAATCAACCAGGTGAAACTGTACCTCAGGAAACATAATTGCCAGCGGAATTCCGGGGAAACCGCCGCCGGTGCCTACATCCAGTACTTTTGTTTTATCGTTGAAGCGAATAAACTTTGCTATACCCAACGAATGCAACACATGACGCTCGTAAAACTCAGAAAAGTCTTTTCGGGAGATCACATTTATTTTTGCGTTCCAATCGGCATACAATGGTTCCAATTGTTTAAACTGTTCAATCTGGGTTTCAGTTAAATGGGGAAAATACTTTAGAATTAAGTCCATAAAAAAGTTAATCTTTTCGTCCGATCTCGGTGCTTTCAATCATTTTAAACAGCATTTCGCGAGCTCTGAAAAGCTGAGCTTTTACTGTTCCGAGGGGCAAATCTAACTCTTTTGCGATTTCTTCGTACGAAAATTCCCTGAAATAACGAAGTTCGACCAGGATTTGATAACGCGGCTTTAACTTTCGCACCACGCGCCGCAATAAAATCGCCTTTTGCTGACGGATCAGTTTTTCTTCCGGATTAGGATCTTTTGACCGAAGTTTTATGGTTTCACTGTTATCATCCTGGCCGTTGTTTTCAATAGGTACGTGCACGCCCTTTTTCTTTCGCAAGAAATCGATGCAATTGTTCGATGCAATTTTAAACAACCAGGTGCTGAATGCGTAAGTTGGCGAGTATTGATGAAGACTTTTAAATGCCTTTCCGAATGCTTCAAGTGTCAGGTCTTCGGCATCACTGCGGTTATTCACCATTTTAAGCAGCATAAAATAAATGGCGTCTTTGTAGCGGTTTAACAAACGGGCAAAAGCTTTATCATCGCCAGCTAACGCAGCTTTTACAAGCTCGTAGTCCTGTCGTGCTTTTTCCGAAAGTATTACACCCTGTTTTTCCATCTTTGATTTTGACTTTGCCGATTAAAACTCCATCTGAAAAAAAGTTTATAAAAAGGCATTATAAAACTGAACACTAACGAAGTTATGAATAATTTACGTTCATTCAAACGTTTCTGCAATATTTTTATGATAACCATGAAAACCAGCAACTTAACCACTACCAGCGCTGCAATAATGGGCCATAGCTTGAATGCAACAAGCAAAACCACTGCAACAGAAAGTGGATAAAACACCTGTGTTAACCTGTCGAGTAGCAAAACAAACTGTTTCCATTTACTCAGATGCTTCTCAATACGAATGCTTTTTCGTACCAAATCTTTAAACTCTGAAAGGCCGGCAGCAACCTGTTTGGAAAGAATGCTCTTGTCATTAAAACAGAACTTAACATTCTTTTTTCGGATAAAACGGTTTATTACCAGCTCGAGGTTGGCATAAGGTTCCTGCACTTTAAGTCCAAAACCGCCCAGTTTAAAGTATTCTGCTCTTTTAAACGCCACATTTTCCTCGTTATAAACAAAGGCTAATCCGTTTAGCGAGTACGAAGCACTTCTCACCTGTTGAAAGAAATTCTCGATGCGATAAAATCTGTTAAACCGGTTGTTGTTGGCTGCAACAGTGGTATAAGCTACTTTTACAAGTACCTGATCGGCCACGGTTTTACCTATTTCGCTCAACCAATCCTGCGATGGATTTTGTGCACTTACCGGGTACAACAGTACCCAATCCTTTTCGGCCGATTTTAAGGCAATATTTTGTGCTAGTTTTTCTGAATAGCGTGTTTCCTGGCTCAGCGAAGAAAGCTTCATGCACTGGTAACGCTGCTTTAACAATCCCAGTACCGACAAAGTATTGTCTTGCGAAAAATCGTCGACAACAACAACTTCCATATCCGGATTATCCAAATTCAGCAGCCGGGGCAAAGTTTCGTGGCAATTTTCTTCTTCGTTGCGCACTACTATTAATACCGATAGCGGTGCTTTTTCCGTAGCAAGTGGTTTTGTTTTCATTTTAACAAGCACCCGCAGCGGGAAAAAAAGCAAATACAAAAGCCGCAACAGCCACAATGAAGCAACCGCCACAACCACCACCAACTGTATAGTTGTTAAGGCATTAAAAGTATCCAACAACACCCGGATCATAAAAAGAAGAAAATTCGGTATTAAAAACTAAGCAATAGTAGCAAAATTACCCATACCAATTTCTTTTGAGCGTTCGATTTTGTTTACAGTAATTAGTTTTTATTAACAGCCTCTGGCGGGTTTATAATAAGTTCAATTCGGGTGAAATAGCTATATTTGCCACGCAATTTTACACAAATGCAATTCGAATTACAGAAAACAACAGATAACTCACGTGCCCGGGCCGGTGTAATTACTACCGACCACGGAACAATTGAAACGCCAATATTTATGCCGGTTGGAACAGCCGGATCGGTGAAAGGAATTCACACCCGCGATATAAAAGAGGATATTAATGCCCAGATTATTCTGGGGAATACCTACCATTTGTATTTACGCCCCGGAATTGATGTGATTGAAAAAGCAGGTGGGCTGCACAAATTCAATCGCTGGGACCGCCCTATTTTAACCGACAGCGGAGGTTTCCAGGTTTTTTCGCTGGGCGATATCCGCAAACTCAGTGAAGAGGGTGCGCGTTTTCAGTCGCATATAGATGGATCGTACCATATGTTTACGCCCGAAAATGTGATGAATATTCAGCGTACCATTGGCGCCGATATTATTATGGCTTTTGACGAGTGCACACCGGGTGATGCCGATTACAATTATGCAAAAAAGTCACTTGAGCTGACTCAACGCTGGCTGGAGCGCTGTTTTAAACAGTTTAACAGTACCGAACCAAAATATGGATATTCGCAAACCTTGTTTCCCATTGTTCAGGGAAATACATTTACCGATTTGCGAAAAGCTGCTGTTGCCAATGTAAAAACGTTTGATGCCGATGGTTATGCAATCGGAGGTTTGTCGGTTGGCGAAACGGAACAGGAGATGTACGAAATGACGGAAGTTTGCACCGCCGATCTTCCTGAAAATAAACCTCGCTACCTGATGGGAGTTGGAACACCCGTAAATATTCTGGAAGGCATTCACCGGGGAATTGACATGTTTGATTGTGTGATGCCCACCCGAAACGGCCGCAACGGCATGTTGTTTACCAGCGAAGGAATCATAAACATCCGCAATAAAAAATGGGAAAACGACCACTCTCCTATTGATGAAAACGGAACATCGTTTGTCGACCAGTATTCAAAAGCTTATCTTCGTCACCTTATAATTTCGAACGAAATGTTGGGTGCGCAAATTGCAAGTCAGCATAACCTGGCATTTTACCTCTGGCTGGTAAAAACAGCCCGCCAGAAAATACAAAGCGGCGATTTTGTAAGCTGGAAAAACGAAATGGTATTAAAACTAAAAGAAAGACTGTAGAAAAACATGAAGTGGTATAAAACAATAGATTTTTACATTTCGAAAAAGTTCCTGGGAACTTTCTTTTATGCCATTGGTCTGATTTTAAGTATCGCCATTGTTTTCGATATCTCGGAAAACCTCGACGAATTTCTTTCGAAGGAAATTCCTATTAAGGATATTGTTTTTGACTATTACATGAACTTTATCCCCTATTTTGCCAACCTGTTCAGCCCACTGTTTACCTTTATCGCGGTAATTTACTTTACCTCGAAAATGACCTACAACACTGAGATTATTGCCATTTTAAGTAATGGTGTTTCTTATAGCCGTTTAATGCGGCCTTACCTGGTTTCGGCACTTGTAATTGCGCTGTTTTCGTTTATGCTGGGCAACTACGTTATTCCGCCCGCCAATAAAACCATGAATAATTTCAGACACAATTATATCAGAAGTAAATCGGTGGGTGTTGAAAGAAATATTCATCGGCAAATTGAACCCGGCACCTACATTTATATGCAAAGTTTTAATGCCAACAATGTAGGCATGCGGTTTACTTTAGAGCGTTTTGAAGACTCGGAACTTAAGGAAAAACTCACCGCTCAAAACATTCGCTGGGACAAGGAAACCGGTAAGTGGGTAATTAATTCGTACTGGAAAAGGAACATTTTTGAAGATCATGAGACTTTCGAGAAAGGTTACCGCATGGACACCACACTAAATATGGTACCGGGCGATTTTCAACGCCTGAGCAACGAAATGGAAACCTATACCACTCCGGCACTTCTGAAAGAAATTAAATTAATGAAGATGCGCGGAGTAAACACGATTGAATGGGAAATTGAAAAACATAAACGCATTGCGAATCCGTTTGCAGCATTTATTTTAACACTTATTGGCGCCGGATTGGCATCGCGCAAAGTAAAAGGAGGACTGGGCCTGCACATCGGGCTGGGTCTGCTTCTGGCTTTCTCATACATTCTGTTTATGCAAATCTCTACCGTATTTGCCGTTAGTGGAACCGTTCCAATAATGTTTGCCATCTGGCTTCCGAATCTGATATATGCCTTACTCGCATTGTTCGTTTACCGTTGGGCAGCCCGATAGGAAATGGATACTTAACAATGGATGCCAAATAGTGACCAAACGACTTCTGCCATCTCACAAATCCTGCAATTTTTCAAACATCCAATACAATAATTCGAAGGGTTTGAACCTATGTTGGTTAATTTCCGTAGTACATGAATACATTAGCCCATGGCAATTAAAAAAAATTATAATTTTGCCCACGCTAAATAAAAATAACACCGGTCTGCTACCGGGAAATTTATAACTAAAAAAATACTTTATGTCACTAAGAAGTAACGTACTCGATCTTCGTAAAAGAAAGAAAGAAGTACAAAAAGGTGGTGGAGATAAAGCCATTGAGAAACAGGTAAAAATGGGTAAGCTCACAGCCCGTGAACGTATCCTGGCCTTGTTAGATAAAAACTCATTTCACGAATACGACTTATTTGTAGAGCACGCCGCCAAAGATTTTGGCATGGAAGGTAAAACCTTACATGGAGACGGTGTTATTATCGGTACCGGTACGATATACGACAAACCGGTTTGTATTTTTGCCCAGGACTTTACCGTTGCCGGTGGTTCGTTGGGTTTGATGCACGCGCGTAAAATCACTAAAATTATGGACCATGCCTTGAAAATGCGTGTTCCGTTAATTGGTATTAACGACTCGGGTGGTGCGCGTATCCAGGAAGGTGTTAACTCACTGGCCGGTTACGGAGAGATTTTCTTCCGTAACACTCTGGCTTCAGGTGTTATTCCACAAATCTCGGTAATTCTTGGCCCTTGCGCCGGTGGAGCGGTTTATTCGCCTGCACTTACCGACTTTGTTTTTGTGGTAGAAAACATTTCGAAAATGTTTATCACCGGACCATCAGTGGTTAAATCAGTTTTAGGCGAAGAAGTTTCGATGGAAGAACTGGGCGGTGCCAAAGTACATGCCGAAGTTACCGGAAATGCTCATTTTTACGCAGAAACTGAAATGGAGTGTTTTGATCAGATAAAAACGCTGATTAGCTTTATTCCACGTAGTAACCTGAAAAAAGCATTGGCACATAAACCTAAAGCCCCTTTAAAAGGAGTTAAGGTTGAAGATATTGTTCCTGCTGATCCAAGAATTCCTTACGATATGCGCGATGTTCTAAAAAGCATCACCGATGGTTCTGAATTCTTTGAGGTTATGGAGCGTTTTGCGCCAAACATCATCGTTGGTTTTGGTCGCATGAATGGCGAAACTGTTGGTTTTGTTGCCAACCAGCCAATGGTACTTGCGGGAGTGCTTGATATTGACAGCTCGGACAAAGCGGCTCGTTTTATCCGTTACTGCGATGCTTTCAACATTCCTATTGTTACTATGGAAGACCTGCCGGGCTACCTGCCGGGAGTTGACCAGGAGCATGCCGGAGTAATTCGTCATGGTGCAAAAATTCTTTATGCATACAGCGAAGCTACAGTTCCAAAAATAACCGTTATTGTGCGTAAAGCTTACGGTGGTGGTTACATTGCCATGAACTCGCGTCACCTGCGTGCTGACTTTGTTTTTGCATGGCCAACAGCCGAAATCGCAGTTATGGGACCAGAAGGTGCTGCTAATATTGTTTTCCGCAAAGAAATTGCCGAAGCCGAGAACCCGGAAGAAATGCGCCAACAAAAAATCGAGGAGTACAAAGAGAAGTTTGCTAATCCTTATGTAGCTGCAGCACAGGGCTATATCGACGAGGTAATTGAGCCTAGCGAAACACGTGCACGCATATTGCATGCACTGCAGGTTTCTGAAAACAAGAGCGCTTCAATGCCAGCTAAAAAACATGGAATTCCTCCGTTTTAAACCACTAAACGAATTGCATTATGGCAGAAGAAAAAGAGCTTAAAAACCTTGTTATCCAAGGGGCTGTTTACAAAACAACCTATACCAAAAGGTTCGAAAACAGGGTGAAATATGTAACTCCGGATCCGAATGAACTTTATTCATTTATTCCGGGTACAATCATCGATCTTTTTGTGAAAACCAAACAAAAGGTGAAAGAAGGAGAAACACTTCTACTACTTGAGGCCATGAAAATGGAAAACCAGGTAAGAATGCCTTTTGATGGAGAGATTGTAAAAATTCACGTTAAAAAAGGCGAGGTTATTCCTAACCGCCATTTGATGATTGAAATTAAACCGACAAAATAACTCGTAAAGAGTTTTGAAATACTAAAACCGCGCAATTAAATTGTGCGGTTTTTTTGTTTTAATTAGATCGTTTACACTCAGGGAATTTCGAGTATATCCGAACTGTAATCCTCCATGTAAAGTATAGTTTTCACTTATTTGAACGCCTACCGAATACGCCGCAGTCATCGATAGGGCGCCTAAGGCACCATTGGCCTGCACATCATTTAAAACATTTAGGCCAACCCAACCTCTGAGAATTTTTACCGGAAAATCAAGTGCCACACTGTAGGAGTTATACGCATTTGTAAATCCGTGCCACTGGTTTCGGAATTGCATGGCAACACGTGGCACCCCCACAGTACCTGCAAATGCAGGATTTAAATAAACAGGATTAGCGTAAAATTGCGAAAAAGTAATATCCTGGGCCCCCGCATTATACCCTAAGATTGCAAATACAATTACGATAATACTATTTATTATTTTGGACAAAGAGCCTAACTTTTTGAAAGTAACAAATATAACGGAATATCATATCTGAGATACCCTATCCGAAAATAACGAACAAAAAAGGGCTGCCTTTCGGCAACCCTCAAAAATCCAAATAAAACTAATCGCGTTTTCTATTTATCTACAAATTCCAAACTTTTTCATTAATCATCCAATCCTCAAGGCTTAAATGTCCTTCTGTTTCTGCTGAAGCTGGTGCTACTTCCCATGCAACTTCGTCGGTCATCCATGCTTCCAACTCCAAATTGGCTTCTGTGGTATTGGCTGCCCAATCGATTGAAGTAGACCACACATCACTGTTTGTCATCCAGTTTTCAAGATTCAGCGACTCTTCCTGCGCTTCAACAAAATTCGTTACGTCTGAAGTGCTCCAAATCGCGTCGTTTGTCATCCAGCTTTCAAGGTTTAACGATGCTTCAACAATGTTCTCATGGCCCGAGGCTTTTGTTACTTTCTCTGTTGCATTAGCTGTTCCTACTGTAAAAATGACGGCTATTATAAGTGCAACTGTTTTTAAATTAAATCTAGTTTTCATGTTTTCTGTTTTTAACTGTTTTCTTACTAATTGTTTGTTTTCAAATGCCTTCGTAAAGGACTTTTTTGTTTTCTTGTTTTCAGTTAATATGACTATTAACGAGTACAAAGGTTACATCTCGTTTTGTTAAAAAGAATAAAAAAAATGTTAATGAGTTCTTAAGGTCGGTAAACGTCCGGGGCTATCGGTAAATAAAAATACCTTTAGGTAGGAATCTATCCAGATTTGTCGGTAAATGGCGAAAAATACCAAACACTGCCGAGCCACTTCCCGACATGGAAGCGTACACTGCGCCTGCTTCGTAAAGATTTTCCTTCAGATTTTCAATTTCGGGTAATTGCGGAAATACGCTTTTTTCGAAGTCGTTTTTCACCACTGTTTTCCATTCTTCGATGGGAAGTTGGTCAATTTCCAGCAGGTTAAAACCGGGTTTTGTTGGAACGATGTTTCGGTAGGCCTGTGGTGTACTTACCGAAATTGGAGGTTTAACGATTACGATTTCGTAAGCCGACAAATCAAGGTTTACCGGTTTAAACTGATCGCCAATGCTGTGTGCAAAAGTGGGTTTGTTTTCGATGAAAAACGGACAATCGGCACCAATCCGGGCAGCGTAATTTTCAAGCTGAATTGTTGTTAATCCCAGCCCGAAATAATCGTTCAGCATTTTTAAAGCAAAAGCTGCGTCGGCCGATCCACCACCAAGTCCTGCTCCAAACGGAATTACTTTGTGTAAATGCATTTTTACCGGCGAAAGGTGAAAATCTCCGGCAAGCAAAGAATAAGCTTTGTAAACAAGGTTATTTTCCGCTGTGGAATCAATCTCAATTCCTGACGAAGAAAAAGCTGTTTCTTCCGCTTCGATCACTTCCAAAGCATCCGATAATTTTACCGGGTAGAAAATGGTTTCCAGGTTGTGGTAACCATCCGGTCGTTTCTCCACAACATTCAGCCCGATATTAATTTTAGCATTGGGAAATGTGATCATGCAACAAAAATATAACTTTCAAACTAGCTGCCAATCACTGTTGGGAGCGAAAATGAAGTTTACCGAAAAGAAATGATCACTTTTTGTCAAACAATGAATGTTTAAACTAAAACAATAACAACTTCAGGTCAAACAATAAGTACTTTAGCTCAAACAATAACCGCTACAACTTAAGCAGCGACGACTTCAAGTCAAACAATGAGTGCTTCAAATCAAACAATGAGTGCTTCAAATCAAACAATGAGTGCTTCAAATCAAACAATGAGTCCTCAAACCCAAACAATGAGTCCTCAAACCCAAACAATGAGTCCTCAAACCCAAACAATGAGTGCTTCAGGTCAAACAACGACCACTTTGACCCAAACAATAAAAAAGCCGCCTGAAAATTCAGACGGCTTCCCACATTTATATAAATATTATTATCAAATTTATTACCACAAAGAACATAGAAGGCACAAAGCTTATAAGTTCAATACTCTAGTTTTCATAGTGGTCTTTTTGGCTTTGTGGTTAAAACTCTAATCAGCAAAAGCTTCGTACTCTTCGGGCGAGCCACAGGTACAAATCAGGTTGCGATCGCCCCAGGCATTATCAACACGGCCAACCGGCACCCAGTATTTGTTTTCGCGCACCCAATCCAGCGGATAAGCAGCTTTCTCTCGGCCATAAGCATGTGCCCATTCATCGGCACAAACGCTTTGGGCGGTATGAGGTGCATTTTTAAGTACGTTATCCGCTTTATCGGCAACACCATTCTCCACTTCTTTAACCTCTTCGAAAATAGAGTTTAAGGCGCTGATAAAACGATCCAGCTCATCTTTCGATTCACTTTCTGTAGGCTCGATCATTAAGGTACCGTGAACCGGGAACGACAGCGTTGGCGCATGGAAACCATAATCCATTAAACGTTTTGCAATGTCTTCTTCTGTAATTCCGGCAGACGCCTTCAGGTGGCGGCACTCCAAAATCAATTCGTGCGCTACACGTCCGTTTTCGCCGGTATATAAAATTCCGTAATTATCTTTTAAAGCTGTAGCAATATAGTTTGCATTTAAAATGGCGATTTTTGTGGCTTCTGTCAGGCCTTCAGCGCCCATCATTTTAATGTAACCATATGTAATCGGCAATACCGAAGCACTTCCCCACGGAGCTGCAGAAACCGCTGTTATTCCCACATGGCCGTTATTCATTATCGGGTGAGATGGCAGAAATTCAACCAGATGACTTGCAACTCCAATCGGGCCAACACCTGGGCCACCGCCACCATGAGGAATCGCAAATGTTTTATGCAGGTTAAGGTGGCACACATCGGCACCAATCAGTCGGGGATTGGTAAGGCCAACCTGTGCATTCATATTGGCACCATCCATATAAACCTGACCGCCGTTTTCGTGAATCACCTCGCACATTTCAATAATTGAGGCTTCGAAAACCCCGTGCGTTGAAGGATAAGTTACCATAAACGCCGAAAGCCTGTCTTTGTAAAATTCGGCTTTGGCACGCAGGTCGTCCATGTCGACATTACCTTTTTCATCGCATTTTACCACAACCACTTTGGTACCCGCCATTACCGCACTTGCCGGGTTGGTTCCGTGTGCCGAAGAAGGAATAATCACCACATCGCGCTGATCCTCTCCTCTGCTTTTGTGGTATTCCTGAATTACCATTAAACCGGCATACTCGCCTGCAGCACCCGAGTTAGGTTGCAAACTTACATCGGCCATTCCGGTAATTTCCGCCAAATCGCGGCGCAGCTCTTCCATCATTTCCTGGTAACCGCGTGCCTGGTTTTTCGGAACAAAGGGATGCAAACCGTTAAATTCGATCCAGCTCAACGGCAACATTTCGGTAGCTGCGTTCAGCTTCATCGTGCACGATCCCAGCGAAATCATCGATTGTGTAAGCGAAATATCTTTTTTTGCCAGGCGTTTAATGTAACGAACCATTTCTGTTTCCGAACGGTATTTATTAAACACCTCCTCGGTCATAAATTTAGAAGTTCGTTTAAACGCGGCATCAATTTCAAATCCTTCAGGATATTCTTCGGCCACCTGCCATTTTTTGTTGGCAGCTTTTGCGAACACTTCAATGATCCAGCCAATATCCTGCGGGTTGGTGGTTTCGTCGATACTAATACCCACATCGCCATTTTCGAAGTAGCGGAAGTTCATCTCCAGCTCGTGCGATAACCACTCAATATCTTCGCGCATTACATGTTTTGGTAATGCAAAACGTATGGTATCAAAAAAGTTTTTATTGATTTGGGTATAACCCAGTTTTTCAATTTCAACAGCAAGAAATGCAGCGATATTGTGAATACGCTCAGCAATTCCGATAATACCTTCCGGGCCATGATACACACCAAAGAAACCGGCCATAATAGCCAGCAGTGCCTGTGCAGTACAGATATTTGATGTTGCTTTTTCGCGTTTAATGTGCTGCTCGCGGGTTTGCAAGGCCATACGAAGCGCCCGGTTACCGTGCATATCTTTGGTTACACCGATAATACGGCCCGGCATATTTCTTTTAAACTCTTCGCGGGCTGCAAAAAATGCGGCATGTGGTCCGCCATAACCCATTGGCACACCAAAACGCTGCGAGTTACCGAATACAATATCGGCACCCCACTCTCCCGGAGGAGTTAAAATGGCCAATGACATCAAATCGGCTGCAACTGCCACTTTTATCTCTTTTTCGTGCGCTTTTTCAACCAGTCCGGCATAATCGCTGATTTCGCCATCCGAGTTCGGATATTGAACGATTACACCAAATACATTCTCATCAAAATTGAATTCGTCTTTAGGCTGAATTTTCAATTCGAATCCAAGTGGTAATGCACGGGTTTTTAATACATCGTGGGTTTGCGGCCACATCTTTTCATCCACCAAAATGGTATTTACATCGTCTTTCACCATTTTCCGCGATCTCAGGTTGGCCATCATTACCATCGCTTCGGCAGCTGCAGTGGCCTCATCAAGTAACGATGCATTGGCAATGTCCATTCCTGTTAAACCACAAACCATAGTCTGGAAGTTCAACAGTGCCTCCAGTCGTCCCTGCGAAATCTCGGCCTGGTATGGCGTGTAAGAAGTATACCACACCGGATTTTCGAGCACATTACGCAAAACCACTGCCGGAGTAATGGTATCGTAATATCCCATTCCGATGTAAGTATTGAATACTTTATTTTTTGATGCCAGCTCGAGAATACGACGGAAGTACTTTCTTTCCGACAATCCTTCCTTCATTTTTAAAGGCTGTTGTAACCTGATGTTTGAAGGAACTGTTTGTTCCAGTAATTCCTCCATCGACGAAACACCAACAAATTCAAGCATTTCGGCAATTTCTGCTCCTCGCGGGCCAATATGGCGGGTGACAAATCTATCCTGAGACATTCGAAATATTTATTTATAGTGAATTTTTCTGCAAGTATATAAACTGAACCGATTTTAAAACATGACTTTAAACAATTTTAAAGTGTTTAGTTTCAGGTTAAAAACGGATTATTCTCTTTTTCAAAGCCAAGTGTCGTCTCCGGGCCGTGGCCACAGTACACTTTTGTTTCGCCAGGCAGTGGAAAAAGTTTTTCTTTAATATTGGTTATCAAGGTATCAAAATCGCCACCGGGCAGATCAGTTCGTCCGATGCTTCCATAAAATATTACATCGCCGGCAATTAACAGCTTGTCGTTTTTACTGTAAAAAACTACATGGCCGGGAGCGTGTCCCGGAACGTGAATAACTTCGAGATTGGCTTCGCCAAACTTAATCGTCTGTCCCTCTTCAAAAAATTCATCGATGGGTTTTACCGGCTGCATTTCGAAATTATACATTTTCCCCTGATCAACAGCCCGGTCCACCCAAAAAGCATCGTCGGCATGTGCAAAAAACGGAATATTGTATTCATCGCGAATAAAATCAACACCCATAATATGGTCGAAATGGCAATGCGTATTAATTATTTTTACCGGTTTCAGCTCGTTTCTTTCAATGTAATATTTTACTTCGTCCTGCTCTTCACCGTAATAAAACCCGGGGTCGACAAGTACACATTCTTTTGTTTCTTCGTCGCTTAAAACCAGGCTATTCTGGCTCAGTGGGTTTACTACAAACTTTTTAACTTTTATCATTTATCAGAAATTTACGGTTCCTTTTAAGAGAGGAACAAAAACAAAGCCTCCATGTTTTTTCATTTTGAAATCATTTTCGCCGGTACGTACAATTTCGCACATATCCTGGTGTTTATCGCTACCCACCGGCACAACAAGTTTCCCTCCAATTTTCAGCTGCATTTTTAATTCGGGCGGCACCAGTGGAGCGCCTGCTGTTACCAGTATTTTATCGAAAGGTGCAAAATCGGGCAATCCTTTATAACCGTCGCCAAAAAAGCAGGCCGGTTTATAACCTATCGACGGTAAGAACTTATGTGTTTTGGTGTACAACTCTTTTTGCCGTTCGATGGTAAAAACCCTGGCTCCCATTTCAACCAAAACGGCTGCCTGGTAACCCGATCCGGTTCCTACTTCCAATATTTTTTCGCCCTTTTGCACATCAAGCAGCTGGGTTTGAAAACCTACTGTATAAGGTTGCGAAATGGTTTGTCCGGCACCAATTGGAAATGCCTGATCTTTGTATGCAAAATTTATAAAACCACTGTCCATAAACAAATGGCGCGGCACATTGCCAATAGCCTCCAAAACCGAAGGATTTCGGATCCCCTTCACTTTCAGGCCTTCAACCAAACGCTTGCGCAGGCCTTTATGTCGCGATGTTTCGTTTATCATTTTTATGTTGCTATAGTCACAAAATTAATCGAATATACTTACCAACAACAGTTGCTACACATAATGAATATTAACATTTAACGTTGATAAATTAACACCTGCTCAACTAAAAGATGTTGTGCTGTATTCTATATTTGCATTTAAATTCATTTTAAATAGCGCACTATGCTGAATGTTGGATTAATCGGGAACACTAAAATTCTTGAGCCATTTGTACTGGAGATCAAGAAAAACGCCCAAATCAATATTATTGGGAAAGCATCTGTTGGATCGAGTGCAGAGCT